>JBPOJO010000266.1:0-2135 GCA_052033485.1 Bacteroidota bacterium
CTTGCTTGTGTCCCCAAAACCAACTTGCGCCCTGGTTGGTGTCCCTCGCCCTTGCTTGTGTCCACACAAGCGACTTGCAACGAAGTCGTTTGTGAGGACACAAGCAAGGGCGAGTCGTTTCAAAAAAGTAACAATTTTCGGGCTGAAGTATCTGCTGCTTTTAGTTTATATAAAGAAACAAACAGTTCCGGAAGAAAGTTTAATCAATTAATTTAAAACAAACCGACTTCTGTTTTTTTTATATATTTGTGATTGTCAGCAAAAAACTTTGTAAATGAATACAACAAAAAAACTTGAACTCGGTGCAGGATGCGGAAATTTCGGGAAAATCTTTTACCCTGAATGTTTACTAACCGACTTGGAAAATATTAAAAATGAATGCAAAATCCACTATATTGATGTTTTTTGTGATGCTTACAAGGTAAATGAAGTTTTTCAAAACGAATTTAGTGCCGTAATTCTCTGTAATCCGTACAAATACGGATTTCACACACGAGAAAAGTCTATTGAGCTTTTTTCAGCGATTATAGGCGTTTTATATTTACCTGCCGATATTTTTTTGATTTATCATCACAAAAATCGGTTTGGGACTATCGGCTTTTTCATCTCTGATATTCAAAAAGCACACCCCGAACTTATAATTGAATTATCAGAAGATGAGATTGATTCTGCAACTAAATTTCCCAATTATACGTTTTACCAAACAGATGACAGATTGTTGCCGACTAAACCAAATCGCCTTACTAAAGTTAAAATTTCGCAAAAATGACACACGACAACATCATCTTATCGAAAAACAATAACAAAGGGTTCTACGAAGTCGGTTATTACGAGCACGTAGACGGATTGTTTGCATTTTTGTTGGCAGAACAAAACGAAAATAAAGTTAAAAATATAATCAAAACGAAAATTCAAATTTCTGAACGGTTCTACAATGGATTAAGCCAAATGGCAATTGAAAATGCAGATTTGATTGAAAAAACTGTTGCACAAGAAATTAATTGGTACGACATTAAAGAAAACGCTGAAAATTACCGTAGTACTATAAAAAAGCAATTAGGGCATGAAGGCAGTTCGGATTTTTTAAAGCCTTTTGTCGAACATTCCGCTGATTTATACGAAGAGTGGTTGATTTATGACGCAATGTATCCCAATTCATATTCTAATCCTTTTACGCCTGTTAAGAATTTACTTACTGACGGATACACACTTTTTGCATCTTCTGACTTGGACGTTTTGTCCGAATACGAGAAAACCTTAAAAGTATACAAAGACTCGGAATTTGCGGGCAATATTGCGCTTGTCTCAAAAACAGCGCGTAAAAGTTTTTCGGGTTTAATTACGGATAATCGTTATGATTTACAATTTCTTGTTTTTGAGTTTTTAAAAAATTATGCCTGCGGCAAGGAAAATGCAGTAAAGTTTAATGAATTAGCAGTAGGTTTAAATCTTACACCGACACAAGCAAAGACTTTAAAAAATGTCGTGCTGCTTCCTTTGAAAAGAAATTTGACGATTGGCGTTTGCAGCAGAGGATATTATTTCATAACAAAAAGTGAAGAAATATTAGAATCACTGAATTATCATTTTCAAAAGTTAGAGGGCATCGAAAATACTTTGTTGCACATTTTGGAGCATTTGCCGATACATAAGTTTTCACTTTCAGAGCTTAATTGTTATTCTGATAATTTGGCGACAAATTTGAATAATCGGAAAAAATTGTATGACAGCTTGCATACGAGGATAAATAATGTGTCGAACTGTTTTACTCACATTATCAATAAAAACAGCGATAACATCCAAATTGAAAGAAACGCAGACAAAGCAGTCGAAAAAAATAATAGCATCAATGATGATGTCCCTTTTTAGCTCAAATCAATGATTCATAAGTGTTTGTGCAAAATAAGGGGCAGTCAGAAAATATAATTATTCCCTTTCGTATGATAATTTTGTACTTCTTTGTAGTACGATTTTCCAAAATTGTGCAGGCGAATTGGATTTGCCCGCCGTTGCTTGTGTCCTCACAAGCGACATGCTTTGCTAATTTTGCGAGGACACAAACAACGGTGAGAATATTACTTTCCGAATTTTCCGAAAACCTCTTTGAGCAAATCACTTGCTTGCGCCGCAGGTTT
>JBPOJO010000608.1:0-11380 GCA_052033485.1 Bacteroidota bacterium
GTCGTCCTGAATAACATTTCGGAAAATATTATTCACACATTATTTTCTGTTTTTCCCTTGTTACTTGTTTTTTTTATTGACTATTTACGCAAACCTAAAGTATAATTTTTTTTGCAGCTTTTTTTATTAATCAATAGTATTATTTTGTAAAGTGTTTGATTTGTACTATATTGCATAAAAAAAAATGACAGAAATACACAATTATATCGGCGGCGATTTTGTCCCGCCGCTTTCAGGTTCTTTTTTTGATAACTTTTGTCCGGCGACGGCTGAAGTTTTTTCAAGGGTGCCTGATTCTGATACTGCTGATGTTGAATTGGCTTGTTTAGCCGCAAAAAAAGCATTTTCCTCATGGTCTGAAACGTCTGCACAACTCCGTTCTGAAATTCTGCTCAAAATTGCCGGACTAATTAAATTGAATGCAGAAGAATTTGCATTAGCAGAGGCTACAGACAACGGAAAACCGATAGCGTTGGCTAAAAAAATGGATATACCGAGAGCTATTCAAAATTTTGAATTTTTTGCAACAGCTATTTTACATCAATCTGATGAAGCTTTCCACACCGACAATCTCGCGGTGAATTATACAAAACGCTATCCGCTTGGTGTTGTGGCTTGCATTTCTCCGTGGAATTTACCTTTGTATTTATTTTCTTGGAAAATAGCCCCCGCGCTTGCATCAGGCAATACAGTTGTGGCGAAACCTTCTGAAATAACACCTTATACAGCTTACTTATTGTCGAAAATTTGTGCCGAGGCAGGCTTACCCGACGGAGTTTTGAACATTGTTCATGGTTACGGCGCAAAAGCAGGTCAGGCACTTATTGAACATGAAGCAGTTAAGGCTATTTCATTCACCGGCGGCACGGCTACGGGAAGAAAGATTGCCGTTACGACAGCTCCTTTTTTCAAAAAACTTTCATTAGAATTAGGCGGTAAAAACCCAAATATTATTTTTGATGACTGTGATTTTAATGAAGCATTGAGTACCACAGTTCGCTCTTCTTTTTCTAATCAAGGTCAAATTTGTCTTTGCGGTTCAAGAATTTTTGTACAAAAAGGTATTTTTAAAAAATTTAAAGAGGCTTTTGTTGCCGAAGTAAAAAAACTAAAAACCGGCGACCCCCTTCATGCAGAATCTGACTTAGGTGCGGTAGTTTCTTTGGAACATAAGGCTAAAATTTTGTCTTACATTGCGTTGGCAAAAGAGGAAGGCGGAAACATTTTAACCGGAGGGCATGAAATAAACCCGGAGGGCAGATGCGAAAACGGTTGGTTTGTTGCGCCCACGGTGATTGAAAATTTGCCATACGATTGCAGAACAAACCAAGAAGAAATTTTCGGACCTGTCGTAACAATTACTCCTTTTGAGACTGTTGGTGAAGCTATTGAGATGGCAAACAGTACAAATTACGGACTCTCCGCAAGTGTTTGGACAAAAAATTTACACAGAGCACACTATACTGCAGATGCTTTGCAAGCGGGAATTGTTTGGATAAACAGTTGGTTATTAAGGGATTTGCGAACTCCGTTTGGCGGTGTTAAAAATTCCGGTATAGGGCGCGAAGGCGGTTTTGAGGCTTTGAAATTTTTCACTGAAGAAAAAAATATTTGCATCAAATTTTGACATCGCTTAACATAAAATTGCTGCTCTGCCAAGTTTAATTTTTTAAAACGGTCTTACTTTGTGCGTTTTTACCTTAAAGATTGAAATAAAAAAAATTAACATTTCAATAACAATCTTTCTTGCTTCGTTTGGTCGAAAATTTTCGTAGTATATAAAGTGCTGAAAAAAGCCCTGACATGAGCATGAGGCATATTGGGGCTTCAAATTGAAACTGTTTTTTAAGTTTTAGTTCGGGCAGAGTGTTATTGAACTTTTTTTGACTTAAATATTTAAAACCATGATTTTTTCCAAACCCGTAATTTATTTTCAAACTTTTTTGTTACTCTTTATTTTTTGTTCAAATGTTAATTTTGCTCAAAATTATGAAGTTTATCAAACACTAAACGGGCATTCCGGCTCAGCTTACAATGTGCGTTTTTCGCCCGACGGAAAAACGTTAGCAAGTACGGGCAGCGACGGTGCGGTGATTTTGTGGAATGTGGCTGACGGAAAAATGTTAATGACTCTTAACGGTATTTCCGGTACTCCTTATGAGGCGACTTTCAGTCATAACGGAAAGCTCATTGCTGCTTGCGGTGCGGACGGAATTGCTAAAGTTTGGGAAACAAACACGGGAAAACTTTACGGCACTTACACAAGTCGTGAAAGTACGGAAAGTTTTGCGCTGCTGCGTCAGCATGTTTCGTTTGTATGTTTTTCTAAAGATGACAAAAAAATTTTTTTTGGAGGTGATGCAGGCTACCTTATGCAGGCTGATGTGAGTTTGCCCGACAAACCATCACAATTTTTCGGAACAACAAATAATTCGGACGGAACTTGGTACAGTTCTGTTACGGGCGGCTGCGTTACGTCCGACGGTAAATTTCTCCTTGTCAGTGTCGGAGACCACGTGATGATTTTTGATATTGTTTCAAAAAAATTGCATAAAAAAGTTATTTATGCGAACAAAGATATTCCCGGTCTGAATGATGTAGTTTTATTGCCGGACGAAAAAACTTTTGCAGCTTGGGCTTTTGACGGAAATGTCATTTTTTGGGAACTTGAGACATGGAAGCAAATCAAAAAACTACAGGCGGGGGACGAAAAACAACACAGCGCGTTTTCTTTTAATGCGGACGGAAGCAAAATGGTTACTGCTGCTTTCAGAAATCTCGGACGTGTGTGGGATATGAAAAAAATGAGTGAGTTGCAGCAGCTTCGCGGACACTCGCGCATTATTCGCTCCGCTCGTTATAGCCCGCGTGAGGACATTATCGCAACTGCCGGCTATGACGCGACGGTGAAGCTTTGGAAAAGCAGCAAACCTGATGTTTTTTCTACTCCCGAGATAACCTCTTCGACTACCGTCAAAGAAGAAAAACCTCCCGTGATTACGCCCGAAAAGGACAAAATCCCTCCCGTCGTTTCGTCGGACGGTTCAAGTTTTTCGGAAACTGATTTGAAGGAAGGAGCAACTGTCAATTTAAAAAACATTCGTTTTGAACAGAGTACAGCTATTTTTCTCGAAAGTTCATATTCTGATTTGCAAAAATTGAGAGATGTTATGAAGGAAAAAAACAGTATGCGAGTCCGCCTTTTGGGGCATACAGACAATCAAGGAAGTAAAACTGAAAACTATCGCCTTTCGCTCAACCGTGTTGAAGCGGTGAAAAAATACCTCTGCGATGCGGGAATCGCGCCTGAAAGGATTGAACTCAAAGCGTGGGGACCTGACAAACCTATTGCGGACAATAGAAAAGAAGAAACGCGGCAACTCAACAGGCGAGTGGAGGTTGAAATTTTGAAAATGAAATAATTTTTCGTAATTGTTTAGCCGGATTGTACCGCGAGCTTTAGCTTGCGGAATTGGAGGGATTGTACCGCGAGCTTTAGCTCGCGGAATTGGAGGAAGGTATCTTGCAACAAGCGAATGTAAGGTCGCAAGCTAAAGCTCGCGGTACAATTTTTGACAAACCGGCTAAATAGCTACTTTTTATTAACGATATGGTTTTTCTTTTTTGTTAAGATAACAAAAGCATACAGTTAAAAGATAGAATCAAATTTTTGCACAAACTAAACGCTCTGCAATTGATTGTATTTGTTAAAAAAATAGGGTTAGTCCGCCGACTTTACCGGCTCAAGCTCCCAAGCCAAAACGGTAACATCGTCGGTTTGTGCCTCATCGGAAACGGTAATCCAATCATTAAAAGATTTTTCGATAATACTTTTTTGCTTTTCAAGCGGCAAATGCCCGACGGAATGAAATAGGTTTTTTAGATTTTTTGCCATGAACTTTTTGCGATTTAATCCCCCGAATTGGTCTTTAAAACCGTCCGTAGTGAGGTAAAAGACGGTTTTTTCTGCCAAAATAATTTCAGTGTCATAATAGGCTTCGTCCGTGTGATGTTCGGCACCGCCGACAGATTTTTTTGCCGCTTTTTGTTCAAAAATTTCACCGCCGCAAAAGTAATACAAGGGCAACATCGCACCCGAATAAGTAATTTTATTTTCCCCTTTTTTTCGCGCAAGCACAAGCATATCCATACTTTCAAAAACGTCAGTGCTGTTGTTTTGCCCGAGAGAATAACGCACGCCGTTGTGCATCGCTTCAAGAATCTGCGAAGGTGTTGTAGTTTTGCGTGATTTGACCACTTCTTCAAGCAAATTCATGCCTATCATGCTCATAAACGCACCCGGCACCCCGTGTCCCGTGCAGTCGGCAACAATCAAAATATGGCAATCTTCAACTATATCGAACCAATAAAAATCGCCCGAAACAATGTCGCGAGGTTTGTAAAAAATGAAATATTTGCCTTCACCGATTTGCCGGTCTAAGCGCGTTGTGAAAGGAAGCGTCGCAACTTGAATGCGCAAAGCCGCTGTCAGTCCCGCAATAAAATCATTGTTCATTTCCTCAATTCGGGCTTTTTGCTCATTGACCACGTCAAGCGTAACGGAAAGTTCTTCTTTTTGCATTTGCAGCTCCGTTGTGCGTTTTGCCACAATTTTTTCCAACACTTTTTTCTGCGCATGTATATACGCAACGCGCCGCCTGTACCAAAAGTAGGCAGAAAATAAAATAAGGATAATCGCCGATGCAATAAACCATGTCGTTTTCCAAAAAGGAGGGTGAATGACCACAATAACCGAAGCACCGCTTTCATTCCAAACACCGTCGTTATTCGCGGCTTTCACCTTAAAAACGTACTCGCCCGCAGGTAAATTGCTGTAAGTAGCAAAACGCCTGCCGCCGACAAAATTCCATTCCTTGTCAAAACCTTCCATGATGTAGGCGTATTGATTTTTGTCGCTCAAACGAAAACTTAAACCGACAAATTCAAAGGAAAAAATGTATTGTTTATGGTTCAATTCAATTTTTTTGCAAGAGCTGATGTCTTCCGTTAAGGGACTTTCCCCGCCGGGGAATATTTTTTGATTAAAAATCTTAAAATCCGTAATGATGACACGCGGCAGCACGTGATTCGGTGTAAATTCACTCGGATTGAAGGTGTTAAACCCTCGCACGCCGCCGAAAATCATTTCCCCGTCGCCGGTTTGACAAAAAGCAAATTGATTAAATTCATTGCTTTGCAGCCCGTCGCGTGAGGTAAAAGTGGAAAATTGTTGTTTGTGAGGGTCAAATTTAATGATTCCCACATTCGAACTCATCCACAAAACGCCGTTCGCGTCTTGCAAAATCGCATAAATAGGCAAATTGGCTTGTTCATAAAATTCGCCGAGTCTTTCCGCTTTTCCTGTTTCGGTGTCAAATCTGTTCAGCCCGTTTGCCGCCGCTACCCAAAGCGTTTTCCCGTCGCGGTCGAGTGCGGAATGAAAAATATAATTGTGGCTTAAAGTTGTGCTGTCATCTTCACGAGAGGAAAAATAGGTAAAATCATAAAGCCTGTCTTCGGCATCTTTTCGCGCCTTGATTAAGCCCGAATCGGGACTTGCAAACCAAAAATTGCCGAATTTGTCCTCATGCAAACTCATGGTAGGTTGATAAACAAAACGTTTGCCCTTTCGGTGAAAATAGTGAAAACTTTTTTTACCGGTTTGAGGGTCAATTTTCATTTTTGCAATGCAATTATTGGCGGCAAACCAAATATTGCCTTTTTTGTCCTTTTTCAGTGCGAAAACCGACTGCCGCAGCGAAAGCGTATCATAAGCGCGCTCCAAAATATTTTTTGATAAATTAATTTTCCAAAGTCCTCTGCCGGAAAATCCGACCGCAATTTCATCTTCGCTTATCTCAAAAAAACCGGTAAAAGTATTTACGTCCTCGTAACCTTCCGGCAAAGGAATTTTGACTGTTTTGTCTTTGGAAGGGTCAATGTAAAAAATTCCGCCTTCCGTTCCCGCAAAATAATTGCCGTGTTTATCTTTAAAAACTGCCCAAACAACGTCTTTATTCGTAAAGCCCTGCCCTTCGCTGACTTTTTGAGAAATAAATCTTTGTCGGTGGTCGTCGTATTTCAAAATGCCTCCTGCGTCTGTGCCAAACCACATTACGCCGTATTTATCCGTCATGCCGCAATTTATTTTGCCTGTAACAAAACCGTTTTGCGCTTCGGGAACGAAATGTCTTGTGTCTTTGCTCGAAAAACGATAGCGCGCAATTTCATCTCTTGCCACTACCCAAAGATGCCCGCGTTCGTCTTCAAAAAAATTTTTCACTTCACTGCCGAATTGCCATTGCTTTTGGTGTAGAAATTTCTTTTCAGAGCGGGAATATTGAAAAACTTTTCCGGAGGCGGTACCGACCCAAAGCAAATTCAAATTGTCCGAATATAATGCCGTTATACTTTCTTCCTGCCCCAAATCAATCGGTTCTATGCTTTCTTTTTGCGCTCTGACAACGCCGAGTCCTTTGCTTGTTCCGACCCAAGTGTCGCCGTTTCGGTCGGCAACAAGGACAGAAACGAGGTTTGAAGTTTGTTCGCCTGTGGCGGGAAGGTGGGAAAACTTTCCGGTAATTTTGTTGTAAATGCTGATTCCGGCATTCGTTCCTATCCAAATTCGCCCGATTTTATCTTCCGAAAATGAATGTACTTCACCGCCGCTCAAAGCATCTTTTCCCGTTCCGAAGTTCGTAAAACCTTGTTTTCTATGGTCAAAAAAAGCCGCTCCGCTCCTGTCAGTGCCGACCCAAATCAAATTTTCGGTGTCAAGAAAAAGGCATCTGACGTGATTGTCGCGAATAGAATTTTTATCGCGCCTTGTATGTCTGAAAATTTTAAAATCATAACCGTCGAAGCGATTTAAGCCGTCTTGCGTGCCGACCCAAATAAATCCGAAATTATCTTGCAAAACTGTGTTGACGGTGGATTGCGAAAGCCCGTTGTCTAAACCGAGCACTTCAAAGGGCAATGCTTTTTGATTATTTTGCGCAAAAAGAGAAGCGGAAAAATTGAAAAATAACAGTCCAATCAAACATTTTGTGAAAAACAAAATGCCCTTCGGAGAAAAGCAAAATGGAGAAAAATTTCGAAAAAATGACAACGTTTGTCCTTGTTTTTTAGGCATCAGGCTTTTTTTTCGCAAAATAGTCAATTTTCTCAACAAAAACAACTTGAACAAAAATGAAGAAAAAATTTTTTCTGACCGTTTAGCCACCCTTGTACAACGGACTTTAGTCCGTTAAATTATGCTTTTTAAGGCAAACATCTCAATTTATTCGTTTTTGGTAAGTATAAATAATTATCAGTCAACAATTTATGATTTTTTTTATTATGCCATGACGGTCAGGCTTAAAAATTTTGCAATTGGTTTAAATGGCTTGAAATGATTTTAGCTTGCGCTCTTCAATGAAATAAGTACCGGCACAGAAAATTTGCTCTATTGCGAAATTGCCATTTTGCATACATATCAATCGGCTTATGTATACGAAACAGCTGTTTCGCATACATATCAATCGGCTTATGTATGCGAAACGGCGTTTTCGCATACATATTTTATGCCCCTAAAAACAAATCAAATAGCGCCTGATTGACATAAAAATTGTTAGTTCCGATTTTGCATTTCACCAAAAAGCCGTCCTCGGCTAATTGATTGAGGTATTTACTTGCCGTTAAACGTTTGACATTCAAATCGCTTTCAAGGAACTCAATTTTTGTGTAAGGGTGCTTAAACAAGTTATTGAGTAAATCTTGACTGTAAAACTTGTATTTTTCCCTGATTTGATGCTTGTATTCTTGCATTAAATCTTTAATTTTTTGAATCAAAACAAGTGTTTCTTTGGCTGTTTCTTCTATTCCGTCGAGTATAAAAAGCAGCCAATTTTCCCATTCGCCCGCGTCGCGAACTGCCTGCAAATGTTCATAATAAGCCTGTTTATTTTTGTTAATATATCGGCTCAAATATAAAACAGGCGTATCGAGCAAACCTTGCAAAATCAAATACAAAATATTGATAATCCTGCCTGTTCGCCCGTTTCCGTCATAAAAAAGATGTATACTTTCAAACTGAAAGTGAATAACAGCCATTTTAACAAGCGGGTCAAGGTCAGAAAGTTCACTTTCGTTGATAAATTTTACTAAGTTGTCTGTGAGGCTGACAATTGTTTCATAATCTTGCGGAGGCGCATAAATAATTTCTCCGGTATTGGCATTTTTAAGCGTAGTACCCGGCAATCTTCTCATGCCCGCCTTATTTTGTTCCAAAACTTCCTGAATTTTGAGAATATGATTAGTGCTCAAAAAATTCGTTTTTTGTACTAATTCAAAGCCGAATTTGAGTGCTTGTGCATAATTTTGCACCTCTTTGGTTGCGGTCGAACCGACGAAGCCCGAAAAAATATCGGCTTTGAAAAGCTCGTCATGAGTCGTGATAATATTTTCAACCGCCGAACTGTCTTTTGCTTCTTGTAAAACAAGCGTATTGAGCAAAACAGCGTCATTCGGAATTGTTTTTGCAATACTTTTTAACTCCGCTAAAGCGCGACTTGCCGAAGTTGTCTTTTTCAAAACAGCTTTCGTTTCCAATACGACCGGCAAGGGAAGAGAAGCTATATTATATGATTTCATTTTTTAAGCACCGATATTAATTTTTTAAAAAATGTTAAAAAAAACTTTCGTTTCCCTTCGTTTTTGAATTTTGCAATATTAGAAAAAAAATCGCAATTTTGAAAATCGCACGGAAGAGTGATTTATGGCGTTTGTATAACGGGAAAATAAAAACAGATGTTACCTTTGCAGTCGGCAGGCAAATATTCTTGCAGTGGCTGAAATTTTCGCTGCCGGTTCTGTTCGCAAAACATTTTTAAATGAATTTATTATGCAAAAAAAAATATCTTTCGCGCTTTTCTGCTTATTTGCAATGATTTATCTCCCACAAACGCTGCGAGCGCAAAGCTCTTACATTCCTTTGAACGGGGATTATTATCACCTGATTGACCGATATGAAATTCAAAAAGGTAAACACGCTTTTTCGCATTTTTCGACTGTAAAGGCGTTTTCTCGCAAAGAAATCGCTGTTTTTGCCGACAGTTTACTCTCCGACAGTACTTGGAGTCAAAAAGACCGATACAACATCGAATTTTTGGCAAATGACAATCACGAATGGTCTAAAAAGCACAAAGCTAAAAGCAAAAAACGCTTTTGGAAACATTTTTACCCCTTCAAAGGTGATTTTTACAATGTCAGAAATCAACATTTCGGCAGCAGCGTAGACAAAGGAGTGGATAATTTTGACATTCATTTCAGCCCCGTGCTGTATTTTGGTTTCGGAAAAGAAAGCGGCACGCAAAGCGGAAGTCTTTTAATAAACGGGCGCGGCGCGGAAATTCGCGGAACAATCGCGGACAGAATCGGTTTTTATACCTCAATTGTCGAAACGCAAATGATTGCGCCCTCTTACATACGCGAGCGCACGGATTCGCTCAGCCCCTTGCCCGAAACGCCCGTTGTTTTTAATGAGGCTTTTGCAAAACAATATAAATCAAACGGTTACGATGTTTTGACGGCACGGGGACATTTGGCATTTCGACTGTCTAAAATGATTAATTTTCAATTCGGACACGACCGTCATTTTGTCGGCAACGGCTACCGTTCTTTGTTGCTTTCCGATTTTTCCGCGCCGTATTTGTTTTTGAAAATTCAAACCAAAATCGGCAAATTTCACTATACAAACCTCTATACGCAGTTGATTTCGCAAGTTTTGAGGGCAAATCAGGCGTATCCGAAAAAATACATGACGATGCATCACCTCAGCATCAATTTGACCAAAAATATCAATATCGGCTTTTTTGAATCAGTCGTTTTTGCGCGGCAGGACGCTTATGCGAACGATACTTATGTTTTGGGCTACCTCAATCCGATAATTTTTTATCGCTCGGTTGAACAAAATTACGGCAGCGCGGACAATGCTTTTATGGGTTTTGATTTTAAAATCAATACTTTAAAAACATTTCAAATTTACGGTCAAGTCATGTTAGACGAATTTGTTTTGACAGAAGT
The DNA here is from genome assembly GCA_052033485.1 of Bacteroidota bacterium. Lineage (GTDB taxonomy): Bacteria > Bacteroidota > Bacteroidia > Cytophagales > Bernardetiaceae > JBPOJO01. The sequence continues at coordinate 10,063 of JBPOJO010000608.1, forward strand.
CAGAAGCGGAAAAGGTTGGGTGAATAATAAGCAGGCGTTGCAAGTCGGTTTGAAATATGTCAATGCTTTTACGGTGAAAAACTTGGATTTGCAGGCGGAATTTAATTACGTTCGTCCGTTTGCGTATCAGCATAGTATTCAGCCGGTTAGGGCAAATTATGCACATTACGGGCAAGCACTTGCGCACCCCTTGGGCGCGAATTTTCGGGAGTTGGTGGGCATACTTCGTTGGCAACCGCACAGAAATATTTTTGTCACCGGAAAAACTTTTCTTGCCGAGTACGGCACGGACGTAAACGGCGGAAATTGGGGCGGAAATATCATGGCTGATTTGCAAAAAGCCTCTCAAGAATACGGCAACACGACCGGACAAGGAGCAAAAACGCAACTTCTCCTCGCCGATTTAATGGTTTCTTGGCAATTCAGGCACAATGCTTTTTTGGATTGCAAATTAACGCACCGCAATCAAAATTCGGAAAACGATGCTTTTGACCGCAAAGCAACAATTTTTCAAATCGGTTTCCGCTTAAACGCAGCACAAAGACTGTTTGAAATGTAATGACAAAAAGGCAGGTTTTTTATCGAAAAATAGCATTCTTTTGAATATTTACAAGTTGTTGAATATCTTTGCGACTCAATAAATTTCTAAAAACGTGAAAACATTTGCATTTTTAATTTGCTTGCTGACTTTGTCGGCATCATGTACTCAAAATCAAAACGCTGACAAAACGACCTCCGGCAGCACTTCCGGCGGCTCTTCTGCGTCAGAAATGGCTTTGGCTTATGTTAATACCGATTCGCTTTTGATGTACTACGAATATTACGATGAACTCAAAAAAGATTTTGAAGCGAAAAAAAATACGGCTCAAAAACAACTTTTGGGCAGAAGAAATACCTTGCAAGACGAATTTATGAGTGCGCAAAAAAGAGTGCAGGCAGGTTTAGTTTCGGCAAATGAACAAAAGAAAATGGAAGATGATTTTGCCGCAAAACAACAACAACTCATGGCGTATGAGCAGGACGTTACAGAAGGTTTGATGGCGGAGGAAAAAAAGCTGAACGAAGACCTCTACAAAGCCGTTACAACTTTCATTAAAGAAGAATTTAACAAAGACAAAAGGTACAAAATCGTGCTTGGCATCACGGAAAGCGGCAGTGTTTTTTACGCTGACCCTGCTCTCGATGTAACTAAACCCGTTCTTGACGGTTTGAACAAAAAATACAGAGAAAATAAAAAATAAGTCTGCGTACCGCTCGCAAATTGCCGGCGAAATAAGCCTAAAATCGCCGGCAAGATGCCGACGGTACACTTTTAAAA
>JBPOJO010000541.1:0-6636 GCA_052033485.1 Bacteroidota bacterium
GTTTATTGGGTTAGTAATCAAGTAATTGAAGATGACGCTGACATCAAAACAAATCCCAACGTCCGCCGTTGTAGTAGCGATACAAAACAGGGTTATGAATGCTGTTAATTTCTACCTCATTTTCATCAAGCGTGATATGTTTGCCGAAAGAAGTCATCATCAACACAGCTTCCCGATTGAGCCAACGAAGTGAAATATTGTTAAATTCCATGCTGCGCAGCTCGGCTTTTAACTTTTCACTTTCACTGTTTTTATGCCCGATAATAAAGCCCCATTCGCCCATCGAAACGATGTGATTGTGCATTTTTGCGGTCGCAAAACCCGCTTCGGCAATCGTTTTTGACATACAATTAAAGGCTTTGCCGGCAAAATAAGGGCTGCCTGCCTGCGTTATCAAAGCTCCGTTTGCCTGCAAATGAAAGTTCGCAGTTTTAAAAAATTCGAGCGAATAAAGGCGATTAACTTCGATACTTTTCGGGTCGGGAAAATCAATAATCATTACGTCAAAAATTTCATTCGTTTCTTCCAAGTATTTAAAAGCGTCTTGATTCACCACACGAACGCGATTATCCTCAAAAGCACTTTGGTTTGCCGATACCAAAATGGGGTTATTTTTGCCTAAATGCGTCATTTCGGGGTCTAAATCCACCAAAACAATTTCTTTAACACCCGCATATTTCAACACTTCACGCAGCGCGCAGCCGTCGCCGCCGCCCAAAATAAGAACTTTTTGCGGATTCACGACCAAATTCATCACCGGATGCACCAAAGGTTCATGGTACATTTGCTCGTCAAAAGTGCTGAATTGCAAGTGATTATTGAGGTAAAGCCAATGATTTCCCTTCCACTGCGTTATGACAATTTGTTGGTATTGACTTCTTTTTGAAAAAATTACTTGGTCGCGATAGCGCGATTGTTCGCCGTAAAGCACAATTTCTTTTGCCCAAAAAACACCGGCAAAAAGCAAAATTGTAACCGCTAAGACCGACAGATTGACCAATTTGCGGTTTTGAGGCTGAATAACGGCATACATTTTAAAACTTAACAGTACCGCCACCGAAAAATTGACAAAGCCGAGCACAAAAGGGGTGTAAGTCAGTCCCAAAAAAGGTAAACCGACAAAAGCAAAAAATATACCGCCCAAAAGACTGCCGTAATAGTCTTTTTCCATGATATTTGCCACATTGACCCGCAATTCTTCATAGTTTTGATTGATGCGCATCACAAGCGGAATTTCCATGCCAATCATTAAACCGACAAGGATACAAAGAAAATAAATCACCAACCAAAGCCCTTCCGTGCGCGATGCGGCAGCATACACGAGGCTCACACTGAAAGAAACGCAGAGTGAAAGCACAAATTCGATGGCAATAAATTTTTCCAAAAGATTATGAACAAATACTTTGCTCAAACGACTGCCCAAACCCATGCTGAATAGCATCAAAGACAAAATCATTGTCCATTGAAAAATAGAATCACCCAAAAAGTAGCTTGCCAAAGTTGACAAAATATATTCGGCGACAATCCCCGAAAGTCCCGTCGCGAACAGACTGATTTTGAGGTAAAGTGAAAGGTTTTTTTTATTGCCCGACATACATCATGTTTCGAAATAATTGCACAAAAGTAGCAAATTGTTGAAAAAAAGCTGAAAAATTTTTTTTCTGTTTCGTCCGCTCGAAAACTTTACACCGCCGCCGCCTTATTTGCGGAAAAAAAATTCAAGAAAAAACAAAAAGGATTTACGGCGCATTAGCCTGAAAAAGTAGGCTTTTTTTGAAGTCGGAAAGGCAATATTTTTATACCTAAAAAGTTGAAAAAAAGAAAATTCTCACCCCTTTTCATAATTTTTCCTTCCAAAATTTCTTTCATTGCCAAACGCATTTCCGAATCTTTTTCGGAAAGCATGAAGGTATATTTCGGCAAATCGGCATGAAACATATCGAGCATCGCTTTTTTGGTTTCTTCAAAAACCGACACGTGAACGCCGTAAGGCAATAAAGCATCTGATAAACAAATCTTAAACTCCGAAACAAAAGCCGATAAACCTATATCAATCAGTATTTTAGGTGTAAGTCTTCGGACGACTTTTGGAAAAGAAATCCAAAAATGAAATGTTAAATATTTCCCTTTGTCGTTTTTGGAAATTTTTTGGCAAGAACTGATTTCCTGCGTAGGGGTGATGTTGATTTCTAAAATTTCGGAAGTTACTTTTGAAAAATCAGCATTGGGAAGAATAAGATTTTGCACATTTTCACGCAAAAACAGCATCATGTCCGACAATAAATCGAACCGCAACGGCGGCACGGTGTAGGCTCTGATAATTTGAATGTTAATTTTTCTGTTTCTTTTCATAACTTTTTAAATTTCCTTCGGGTATAATCCCTGTTTTTGCAATTATCAAAGCAAAAACTTCCTGCTCGGCAGCTTTTGCCTGTGCGGTAGCCCAAAAAACACGCAAAAGTGTGTAATATACATTTTCATCGCCGAATTTTGCAACTAACTTGCGCACATGTTGATGTATCTTTACAGGGTCGTGAGTTTTTTTGAATAATACGGTCGACATCGGCTTTTCCGATTTTGTACACCTTATCATACTCAACAATCTCATAAATTCCATAGTTTCCGACTGCTTCGTTATTGTTTTTGTGCATTTTCGGCTTATTATTGGGTATCAAAATTATTCTTTTGGCAAAAAATTATTTTCTCAAATTTTTTAAAGGAAATAAAAATCGCAATTCTTTTTCATGCTTCTGAAAATTGACAAACTATATTTTTTTTTCAACATTTTGTTTAAAAGTAAAAAAAATATACCTTTGGACGTAAATTATTTCCGAAACCCAAAGCTCAATTTAATCATGCGTTTCTTTTTCTCGGTCATTGTGTTATTTTTATTCTTTTGCGCGGATATTTTTGCGCAACCGCTTGCTGCACATCAAAAAAATATCAGCGCGCAAAACTATAAAGCTGCCGCAAATTCGGCTTTGGATTTGGGTGATTTTTACAAAAGCAGCAAAAATTTTGAAAAAGCACGCAATTATTTCAATGATGCGATTGCTTTCGGAAAAAAATCAGGCAATTATGAGGCTGCCGGAGAAGCGAGCTACAAACTTGCTTTAATGGAAGTGATGTCAAATAAAAAAGCCGGTATTCGGTATTTGCAAGAAGCGCGTGGTTTTTATACACGAGCAGGCGATTACGCGGGAATTGCCGTCGTCAGTTATGCGGCTGCCGTTATGCTGAGCGACAATAAATCTCCTGAAAACTTGGTCGTTAGTGCCTACAAAGAAGCCTTAGATGCCTCCGTCAAAGTCGCAAACTACAAAATTGCCCTGACGTGTGCCGATATTTTGAAAAAAAAATATGCCGATTCGGGCAACAAAGGAATGGCTCTTTTTTACGGAAAATATTACGATGATTTGTACAAATTAGCGAATCCTAACGCAAAACGAGAATATACTGCCGGCAACAACAATCGAAAAATTAAAGAAGAACTTGCCTTAGAAAATCTTTCTGATTCCTTGAAAATTTTGCAATCAAAATACGAAAGTTTAGACAAAAAAAGAATAGCCTCTTTTGACAGTATTTTGAATGTTAAACGCTTACAAGAAACTCAATTACAACACACAATGGACAGTTTAGAGATAGTTGATGCGAAATACAAGACGGAAAAAGCCGAAAAAAAGAGCTTGGAAGAACGTTCGCAATTAATGCTCTACATTTACCTTGTTTCCGGTTTTTTTGTTTTGCTCACCGTCATTATTCTTGCGGTTGCATACACTCAAAAACGCAAAGCAAACCATATTCTTGCGGCAATGAACTCCGAAATTACGGAACAAAAAGCCCTTATTGAACAAGAAAAAACCAAAGCAGATAATTTATTGCTCAATATTTTGCCCGAAGAGACGGCTGCCGAACTGAAAGAAAAAGGCTATGCAACGCCCATGCAATACGAAAAAGTTTCGGTGCTTTTTACTGATTTTAAGGGTTTTACACAAATGTCCGAAATACTTTCGCCCGCACAAATCATTGAAGAATTAAACCGTTGTTTTATCGCTTTTGATGAAATTTGTGAAAAATATGACCTCGAAAAAATTAAAACCATCGGCGACGCTTATATGTGTGCCGGCGGGATTCCGGTTGCGAACGAGAGCAATCCGCGCGATGTTGTTATGGCGGGTTTGGAAATGATGGAATTTATGGAAAAATTAAAGCAGGAGAAAAAGGAACGCGGCGAAATGTATTTTGAAGCGCGGCTCGGAATCAACACCGGAGCAGTCATTACGGGCGTTGTCGGCAAAAAGAAATTTGCTTATGACCTTTGGGGCGACACCGTCAATTTGGCAAGTCGAATGGAATCAAGCGGAGAAGTCGGAAAAGTGAACATTTCCGGCAACACTTACGAATACATTAAGGACGATTTTATTTGCTCTTATCGCGGAAAAGTTACCGCAAAAGGCAAAGGCGAGGTAGATATGTATTTTGTCGAAAAAAAATCTTTTTGATACTTTCGTAATTTTTTACAAAAGTTATTTATTGTTAATTTTTTTCACACAACTTTTCGGCAGAAAATTTTGCATTTTTTAAAATTGTCGCAATTGAATACTGTTTTTTTTCAAAAAATACAATTTCATTTTGCCGATTTTGCAACACAAAAAAGTACGGCGGGCTTTTAATGAGGACTTTCTTCCTATTTTTTCTGTTTTTTTTCTGTTTTTTTTTTAAACATTAATTTCAAAAAAAAAAAATTTCATAAATTTTTTTTCAACATTCAACTTGTATTCAAAATGAAAAAAAATACCAAAACAGCGAATAAACAAGCACATACATTGAACGGCACCGAACAAGTCGCGGAAGCAACGGCTTTTTCTAAAGAAGAAATTCTCAATGATTATCGTATCGGTTGGGAAAGCCGTCATGCAAGTTTGCTCGGAAGAAAAGAGGTTTTTTCCGGTAAAGCCAAGTTCGGAATTTTCGGCGACGGCAAAGAATTGCCGCTGATTGCTATGTCAAAAGTCTACAAACACGGCGATTTTCGTTCAGGCTATTATCGCGACCAAACATTAGCTTTCCTTTTAAATACGCAAACATTAGAGCAATATTTTTCTCAATTGTATGCGAATATGAATATCGAAGCCGAACCTGTTTCGGGAGGTCGCACGATGAACGGGCATTATTCGACACACTTTTTAGACGAAAACGGACGTTGGAAAGATTTGACAAAGGGTTATAATTTTTCGAGTGATATTTCCCCTACAGCAGGACAAATGCCGCGATTGGTCGGATTAGGCTATGCTTCAAGGCTTTACAAAGAAAATGAACAACTTCACCAATACACGCAATTTTCAAACAAAGGGCGAGAGATTGCTTTCGGCACTATCGGCGACGCGTCAAGTTCAGAGGGACTTTTCTTTGAATCCATCAACGCCATCGGTGTTTTGCGCGCCCCCGTCATCATGAGCGTAATGGACAACGGTTTCGGTATTTCAGTCCCGAAAAAATATCATACGACTAAGGGTGAAATTTCGGAAATGTTAGCCGGTTTGCAACGCGACGGTAAGGGGGACGGTTTTGAAGTGATGCGCGTGAAGGCGTGGGATTACCTTGCTTTGATTGAAACCTATCAAAAAGCCGAAAAATTTTGCCGCGGCGAAGGCGTTCCTTGCCTTGTGCATGTTACCGAACTCACGCAACCGCAGGGACACTCCTCTTCCGGCTCGCATGAGCGTTACAAAAGCAAAGAAAGATTAGCTTGGGAAGCCGAGTATGATTGTTTGCGCCAATTCAAACTTTTTATCATCGCAGAAGGAATTGCGACGGAAGAAGAATTGAATGAAATTGAGGCAAAAGCACAGAAAAAAGTAAAAGACGCAAAGGACAGTGCTTGGAAGTCTTTTGTAAATTCCATGAAAGGGGATTACAATGAGGCACTTTCACTTCTTGATGAGGCGGCAAAAGAATCCGCACACGGCGAAAAAATTGCTCAAATCAAAGAAACTTTAAAAACTACGGTCAATCCGATTCGCCTTGATGTCGTCAAAGCGGTCAAAGGGGCACTTCGGTTGATTGCCGGTGAAAATTCCGCCTCAAAAGACGCACTTATCAATTGGTTAGACCGTTTTTGGGCGGAAAATCACAAACGTTACTCCACCCACATGTACAGCGAATCCGCAGAATCGGCATTGAAAGTTCCCGAAATTGCGCCGGTTTTTGACGAAAATTCGCCTGTCGTCGACGGACGTGAAATTGTTCAGGCTTGTTTCGATGCGATTTTGGCGCGCGAACCTCGTTTTCTTGCTTTCGGCGAAGATGTCGGTTTTCTCGGCGACGTTAATCAAGGTTTTGCGGGTTTGCAAGCGAAATACGGCGAATTACGCGTACAAGACACGGGCATTCGCGAGGCGACAATCGTCGGACAAGGCATAGGTTTGGCGATGCGCGGACTCAGACCGCTTGCCGAAATTCAATATTTGGATTATTTGCTTTATGCCCTTCAAATTATGTCGGACGATCTCGCAACATTGCAATACAGAACGGTCGGCAGGCAAAAAGCACCTTTGATTATTCGGACTCGCGGACACAGACTTGAAGGCATTTGGCACTCCGGTTCGCCGATTGGCGGCATTTTGAACCTTTGCA
>JBPOJO010000126.1:0-1698 GCA_052033485.1 Bacteroidota bacterium
AAAAATGCAAATTTTGGGGTGGGGAAAATGGGGGTTAGTTGGAGGCGATTGTATTTTGTGAAACTGACGCATTGATGGATTTGAGGATGGCATTTTGAATGTCAAGCTTTTTCCCCTCATCTTTTAGTCTTTTAAGTTCGTCTTCTGATTGTTGCAATTCTGCTTGTGATTTGTTTATGTCTGCATCTGCTTGTGCTATAACATTATCAAGTGAATCGCTTTTTGCTCTGTTGAGTGCGATGCTTTTGTCATATTCTGCTCCTTTATCTTCTACGATTTTTGTTGCTATTTCTGCCAAAGCGAGATTTTCGTCGAATGTGAATACGTCGGGATAATTTTCGTCTATGTATCCTTGTTTCAAACCAATTACCATCAAATCAGGGTCTACACCTGTTTGTTCGTATTTGGACACCTCTGTATAGACTATATTTGCCATTGCACCTGCGATAGCGTATCTGAGGGCGTTTTTTTGGTCGGGGGTGAGGGAGGCGATTTGGTCGGGTGTGAGTTTGAAAGACCAAATTGAGTCGGGAGCGATGGATTTGATTTGGTCAGGGGTGAGTGTGTGGAGATTTGAGGCAGTGGGGATGATGGGGACTGCGGAAACTACAGTTTTGGTCGTCTCAGCCGCTTTCTCATTGTTGCAAGCCGAAAAAGTTACGCAAGTTGCGATGACAGCGAGGGAGATGTATTTGTTCATGATTGAAAGTTTTTTTTGATTGTTGAACACAGCACAAAATTAGGCAAAAGAAATCAACGAGCAAATTTTTGGGAAAATATTTTTTTGGGGTGCGTTTTTTTTGTATATTTGCGAAAAAGAAAAGCATCATGGAAAAAGGAAAAAAAATTTTTGCTTCCCTTTCAACCGGCGAGCAAGATTTTGCAAAAATCCGTAGTTCAGGAATGATTTATGTGGATAAGACAGAGTTAATTACGCAAATTATAGAAACAAAAGCATCTTTTTGGTTTCTCTCGCGTCCGCGTCGTTTCGGCAAATCCCTATTAATCAATGTTTTATCAAAAATATTTTTAGGCAAAAAAGAATTATTTTCAGGGCTGTATATAGAGGATAAAATTGTTTGGGAAGAATATCCGGTGATTCATTTGGATTTCAGCAATATGGATTTTCAAGGCAAGGGCTTGGAAATTGCGATACATGACCGCTTGCTTGAAATTGCGGAAGAATATGAAGTTGAAATAAAATCCACAAAAAACGGCAGCATGTTCAAAGAATTAATGAAAAATTTGAACGGCAAAACCGGCAAAAAAGTCGTTATTTTGATAGACGAATACGACAAACCCATCACGGACGTGTTAGAAGTCGGAAAAAATACAGCGGCTCTCAAGAATCGCAAAACGATGCGCGATTTTTATGCCGTTGTGAAGGGCTGCTCAGGCTATATTCGCCTATTTTTCGTTACGGGCATCGCGCGTTTTGCAAGAGTTTCGATTTTTTCGGATTTGAATAATTTAACAGATTTAACAACCAACAAAGATTATCACAATCTTTTAGGCTATACGCAAGAAGAATTAACGCAATATTTTTCCACGCATTTGAATTTTATTGCCGAAGAACAAAATATTTCTTTGGACGAATTACATTTGAAGGTGAAAGCATGGTACAACGGTTTTTCGAGGAACGGCATTGACATCGTTTACAAACATTATTCAAATATGCTGTTATTACAAGCAATAAAA
>JBPOJO010000477.1:0-1512 GCA_052033485.1 Bacteroidota bacterium
GAATCGGGCGACGGAACAAAGTCAGCAGCGGCAAAAGTCGGTTCGTTACTTTCGCGGTGTAAATGCCGGCATCTTTTGCGCGAACGACAGGCAAATTTAAAGTTGCAGAATACGCATCAATTTCGGTTTCATCTTTCAGCCAACGATAAGCATTCCCGCCGCCGTTCGTAATGACTTTTAAATCAACACTTTTCTGCAACAAAACCACCAAATTTTCGGTTTCGTTGATGTCCGCTTGCGGTGAATAGGAAAATTCTTTTTTAGCCAAAGTGCGAATCGGCAAAAGGTCATCAAATTCGAGGGCGTTGTGTTCGAGCGTCAAAACTTGTAATTTCACAAAATTCATTGCCGGTAAAGCCTTTATTTTATTGTGGCTGAACTGTAAATTTTGCAAATTGCTTAAATTGCTCAAATTCGCAGGAAGATTTTCCAATAAATTGCTTTTCACCCACAAAAGTTCCAATTTTGCCAAATTGCAAATCTCGTCGGGCAGTGCGATAATCCTGTTTCGGCTGAGGTCAAAATTCAACAATTCGGGCAAATCTCCGACGGAAGCCGGAATTTCAGCAATTTTATTGCCGGCAATCATAAGCGAGCGCATAAGTCGGAGATTGCCGATATTACTCGGAACAACAGTCAATTGATTGTCGCTCAAAGAAAGAGTTGTCAATTTTGACAAACTTGTCAGGCTTGCGGGAATTTCACCGACAAATTTATTTTTGCCCAAATCCAAGTATTCCAAGCCTTTCAACTCCGACAAACTTGCCGGAATCGCGCCCTCTATGTCGTTGTCAAAAAAGCTCAAATATATCAAAGAAACAAGCATAAACGCCGAATCGCGGTCAAAAACGTCCGGTAATGAGCCTGATAAGCCGTTGCCGCTCAAATCAATTCGTTCAATTTTGCCCTCGCGATTAAACGAAATGCCGTGCCAAGTGCGCACCGGTTCGTAGAGATTCCAAGAATTGTCCCATTCCGTGCCGTTTGTTGCCTCAAAAATCGCGACAAGAATAAGCGAATCGCCGACATTGACGGCGTTCGGAAGCACATTGACGTAAATATTGCGGCGATAAATGTTGATGTCAGGCACAACCGTATTGCTCACAATCGTGCGATAAACGCCTGCATCGCCGAGTTGAATGTTGTTTAAGAACAAAGAGGGCGAAACGGCATCGGCAATATCGACCGAATCTTTTTGCCACTGATATTGATTGTAAGTTCCCAAAGCAAGTGTAAAAAGTTCTAAATCAGTGCCTTCGACGACGGTTGTATCAATAATTTCAATAATCGCATCTTGCGGAAAATAGGCAAATTCGGGTATTTGACCGTAAAATGTTTCCAATGAATTAAATTCAAGTCCGTTGCCGGCAATGAACAAACCCTGCAAACCCAATCCGAGCGCGGAAGCGGGGAAAGTGCCGGTGAGGTTATTGTAGGACAAATTTAAGCTCAAAACGTGTCCGTTACAAATTTCTACGCCGAGCCAATCCTCTACCGGCTGCGAGAGGTTCC
>JBPOJO010000158.1:0-7472 GCA_052033485.1 Bacteroidota bacterium
TTAGGCGTGAAATCTTTGGGGAATATCCGCAAGCGAAACCTATATTTCACGCCTAAAGGCGTTTGAAGTCAACTGTGTGCTGTTTTTCTACAAAGATGACAAGCCTAAAGGCTTTAAATTACTAAACAATATTAGAAAGCAAGCAAAATTTTATTTGGTTTGACTAATCGAAATAAAACTTTTCGGACACACTCGTTTAGTTTTAATTCACCGGAAATCAGTTAAAAAAAAAATCGTTTTAAGCACTTGAAAGGAAATAAGATTGTTTGATTGGGTAAAAAGCGCGTATTTTTCGCTTCAAAAATGATTACGTCGGAACTATATTTTAATGTCCAATTCCTGCAAACTAAAAAAACTTATGGGCAATGAGGAATACAAATTTTTTCTTAATTTTAGAGATGTGAGAAAAAGCAAACTAAAATAAAATTCCGTTTTTCTTTAATTTTGCCAAAATAAATACTGTTTAATGTTAAATAAATGAAAACTTTTTTAATATATGGTAAATGATAAAATATTTTTTAAAAAAATTGCCTTTTTTGCATAAAAAAAAACCTTTACAATGGCAAAACATTTACACGACAAGTTTTTTTACAAAAAACACTATCGCTACTTCGCCTTGGATATTCCTGCCGAAATTGACGCGGAACTCTGCTTTATTCCCGAAATGCGCACTTACAACCCCGAAGATGCCGTATTTTTGCTTGTTTTTCTGCATAAAGAGGAAGATTTGCGCAAATTTATCGCTAAAATGAGATTATTTGACGATAATTCGGTTCTTTGGGTGGCGTATCCGAAGAAAAACTCGTCCGTTCAAACGGATATTTCTCGCGATTCGGCTTGGGATATTATTCGTGAAGCCGGTTTTGACGGTGTTTCCATGATTTCTGTCAACCACGATTGGGCAGGAGTTCGCCTCAAAAAACTTTCAAACGAGCGATTAAGGGACTACAAACCGATTTCAAAGCAAGGGATTCGCGTCGGTGAAGTGCCGGTAGCTTTTAAAACGGCTTTGCTTGAACACGGCTCGTGGGACAAATTTCAAGAAATACCCTTTTCACAACAAAAAATCTACATTGATGCCTTTAACAGAGCCGTGAAGACCGAAACAAAAGTGAAAAGAATTGATGATGTCCTGCATTTTCTCGAACCTGACTTACAAAACTCATGATTAAAAAATTCGCCGGCGGCGTTTATTTCTTGCTTTTTCTCTTTTTTGCGACAGCATGCTCCGAAAAACAGAAAGCCGATACAATCTATCACAATGCCAAAATATACACCGCCGACGAGCTTTTCGGAACGGCTGAAGCCTTTGCCGTGAAAGACGGGCGTTTTGTCGCGGTAGGGAAAAAAGCCATCATTTTTGACGATTTTGAAGCCGAAGAAGTCGTAGATTTGCACGGAAAATATGTTTTCCCCGGCTTCATTGATGCACATTGTCATTTCTACGGCTTAGGAAAAACCTATTTTGAAGTACAACTTTACGGCGTAAAAAGTCCCGAAGCAATGGTCAAACTTGTACGCGAACACGTGCAGAATCACCCTGATTTGCAGTGGATTGTAGGACGAGGTTGGGACCAAACCCTGTTTGCCGACAAAAAAATGCCTGTTAATGACTTAATTAACAAAGCTTTTCCCGATAAGCCTGTTTTTCTCACGCGCGTGGACGGACACGCCGCTCTTGCGAATGCTCGCGCCCTCTCGCTTGCAAAGATTGACACGGCTGTTCGGGTAGAAGGCGGCATTATTCAAAAGGATTCTGCCGGCAATCTCACGGGCGTTTTGGTGGATAATGCGATGACGCTTGTCGAAAATGTGATTCCGAAACCAAGTCCGGTCGAAATTGAAACCTATCTTTTGCAGGCGCAAAAAGTCTGTTTTGAGTACGGAATTACCTCCGTTGCCGATGCGGGACTTGACAAAGAAATCATTGACGTAATGCAGCGGCTCTATACCGAAAATAAATTGTCAATCGGAATTTATGCGATGTTAAACCCGAATCGCGAAAATATTCTTCATTTTCTCAAAAACGGGCATTTTAAGCAGGATAATTTAAACATTCGGTCATTTAAAATTTATCTCGACGGAGCACTCGGCTCGCGCGGTGCGAAACTTTTTGAGCCTTATCACGACAAACCCGAAACAAACGGCTTAATTTTAATGCCGCCCGACAGTTTGCGAAAATTAGCGAAACAATTTTACGACAATGATTTTCAGGTCAATGTGCATTGTATCGGCGATTCGGCTAATGCCGTTGCCTTGAATATTTTTGCTGAAATTTTGAAAGAAAAAAATGACCGCCGTTGGCGAATCGAACACGCGCAGGTTATACGAAAAGAAGAATTACCGTTTTTTGCAAAATTTAATATTATTCCCTCTGTTCAGCCGACGCACGCCGTTTCGGATATGGTTTGGATAAATGACCGTCTCGGCAGTGAGCGCGCAAAAACCGCCTACATTTACCGTGATTTAATGCAACAAAACGGTTGGTTGCCGCTCGGAACTGATTTTCCTGTCGAAAGTCCTGCGCCGATGGGTACATTCCACGCTGCTTTTGCCCGCAAAGATGCTCAAAATTTGCCGGAAGGCGGTTTTCAGCCCGAAAATGCACTTGACCGGAAAGATGCTTTACTCGGCATGACGATTTGGGCTGCGAAAGGGCAGTTTGAAGATGATGAAAAAGGCAGTATCGAAACAGGGAAAAGAGCCGATTTTATCGTTACGGACACGGATTTGATGACGGTCAGTGAAAAAATAGTGCGCAATACGGTTGTTTTGCAAACGGTTGTGAACGGCGTTACGGTTTATTTAAAACCGGTACGCTGAGCAGAAATCATTTTTCAGCCGAAAAGTTTAAACCTTCTTATGTTTAAAGTCCTTTGCGCTTAGGCAGCAAGTCGGTAAAATTTTACGTTTTTTTTTGCTTCAAAATTCCTTGTTTTCAAAAAAAAACGCTAATTTTGTGGTAGAATCATTCAAAATATTTTTGACAAAAATTTGTCAAATAAACGTAAAAATCAATGGCTAACTCCGAAATTACCGATTTGCCGAAAGGAACAAACGTCGTTCCTTACAAAGATGACTCCAAAAATAAAAAGGAGCAGGTAGCGGATATGTTTAACAGCATTGCGCACAAATACGATTTTCTCAATCACCTTTTGAGCTTGGGAATTGATGTGTATTGGCGAAATAAAGCGATTGAAGAGTTAAAAAAAGACAAACCACAATTAATTTTAGATATAGCCACCGGCACGGGGGATTTTGCGATAACTGCACTCAAAGCTCAGCCCCGAAAAATAATCGGTGTTGATATTTCCGAAGGTATGTTAGCCGTCGGGCAGCATAAAATCGAAAAAATGAAGCTGACGGATAAAATTTCACTGCAATTAGGCGATTCCGAACGACTGCAATTTCCCGATAATTATTTTGACGCGGTCATTGTTGCTTTCGGAGTCAGAAATTTTGAGGATTTGGGAAAAGGTTTGACGGATATGTACAGGGTTTTAAAGCCGGGCGGGAAGGCTGTTATTTTAGAATTTTCAAAGCCCGAATATTTTCCTTTGAAACAAATGTACAATTTTTACTTTAAAAACGTTTTACCCACAATCGGCAACAGCATCTCAAAGGACAACGCGGCGTACACTTATTTGCCCGAATCCGTCAATGCTTTTCCGTGCGGCACTGATTTTGTCAGTATCCTCCATAAAATCGGATTTACAGAAACAAAATGCGAAACACTCACATTCGGTATTTCATCAATTTATTCGGGAAAAAAAGTTTAATTATTTTTTTTTCACTTCTGCTTTCCTTCACCGCATTCGCGCAAAGAAGTGTTAATTTACCGGTTTATGACCACCGCTTTTTGCACTATGGTTTTACAATCGGCGTGCAACAAAGCTACATGCAGTTGCGCTATTCAAAGGATTACATGAAAAATCTAACTGACACGGCAAACATTGTCGGCATTAAAGCCCTTGCTTCGCCGAGTTTTAACTTGGGTTTTATCATGGACATGAACATAGACGGAGAGGGGCGATGGCATTTGCGTCTTACGCCCGGCGTGTCTTTTTATGAGCAAAAAATCAGTTTTGAATACACCAATCCTGTTCCAGACCCCACAAATCCGAGCGTCGGCTACCTGCAATATGTCGTCAAAGATGAGGACATCGTTTCGGGCTTTTTTGAATTTCCGTTGCTGATTAAACATCGTTCCGAACGGCGCGGCAATTCACGCATGGGTTTTTGTTTCGGAATCGTTCCGGGAATCAAAGTCAGTAACGGCAAGCAAAAATTTGACAAAACACGCTTGGCGACTTCCGATTACAATTTAGAATTTACCTACGGTGTAAGTTTTGACCACTATTTTAATTTTTTCAAATTTGCACCCGAATTGCGCTTTTCACATGGTTTGGCAAGTGTTTTATATAAAAACAACAGTCTTTATGCCAAAAATTTTGAAGGATTGGTAACGCATCGCGTCAGCTTATTTTTGAATTTTGAATAAGAAAATTTGAAAATCGCCTTATTATGTCTACATCTACCGCCGTCTCTTGTGAGGACACCAATAACGGTGGTGGATGTCGTTTGTGGGGACACAAACGACGGCGGTTTTCATCGCGTAAAAGGAGCGATTTTTTGTGAACAAAAATCTTTTTTCAAATACTTAAAATGCGCAGTCATGGCAATCATGGCGGCATTGTCGGTGCAATATTCAAAATTAGGAACGTATAGACGGAGACTTTTTTTCATTGCAATATGCGCTAATTCAGCCCTCAAACCACTGTTTGCCGCAACTCCGCCCGCTAAGGCAAGCTCTTTAATGCCTGTTTTTTCAACTGCCTGAATAACTTTTTGCGTCAAGTTTTGCACAATTCTGTATTGAACGGAAGCGCAAATGTCGTTCAAATTTTCTTCAACAAAAGCGGGATTTTCGGCAATATTTTTTTGCAAAAAATACAAAACCGATGTTTTGAAACCGCTGAAAGAAAAATTTAAACCCTCTACATTCGCCGCGGGGAAAGCAAATTTTTTCGGATTTCCGTTTTGCGCATATTTGTCAATCAAAGGACCTCCGGGGTAGGGCAAACCGAGCATTTTGGCAGTTTTATCAAAGGCTTCCCCCGCTGCGTCGTCGAGGGTTTGACCGAGTATTTCCATGCTTAAATCCTCGTGCATGATGACTAATTGCGTGTGCCCGCCGCTTACGGTGAGGCACAAAAAAGGAAAAGAGGGCTTCGGCTCTTCAATAAAATGCGACAAAATGTGCGCCTGAATGTGATGCACCTCAATTAGAGGCACATCAAGTCCGAGTGCAAGGGCTTTGGCAAATGAAGTTCCGACCAATAACGCACCCGACAAACCCGGACCGCGCGTAAACGCTACCGCATCAAGGTCGTTTTTGTCAATTTTTGCCTCATGAAGGGCTTTCCAAACGACCGGAACGATGTTTTGCTCGTGTGCGCGCGAGGCTAATTCGGGAACAACTCCGCCGTATTCTTCGTGAATTTTTTGAGAAGCAATCACATTGCTCAATAAATGCCCGTTTTGCATCACTGCGGCAGAAGTTTCGTCGCAAGAGGATTCAACGGCAAGAATAAGGGGAGAATCGCTGTATGCTTTCATGCTGCCATGTCAAATGTTATTTTTTGCTAAAATATGTCAGAAAAGAAAATTCCTTTGTTAGGAAAGTTTTAATTCCGTACGCAAACATCATTAAGTCAAGGGGACGGCGTACAAGTCAAATTCCGTTGCGTCATAAATTTTCACTTGTGCGAAGTCGCCGATACGCACAAAATGTTTTTTAGCATCAATCAGAACTTCGTTGTCGACTTCGGGGGAGTCGTGCTCCGTACGACCGACAAAATATCCGCCTTCTTTTCTGTCAATCAAAACTTTATACTGACGGTTAATTTTTGCTTCATTTTTAGCAAGCGAAATTTTCTGTTGCAACGCCATAATTTCTTTCACGCGCCTTTGTTTGACCTCCTCCGGCACATCGTCCTCGTATTTTTCAAAAGAATAAGTTTGTTCTTCATGCGAATATGCAAAAACACCAAGTCTGTCAAACTTCATTTTTTCGATAAAACGCAAAGATTCCTCATGTTCCTCTTCGGTTTCCTGCGGGTGTCCGGCGATGAGTGTTGTTCGCAGCGCGACTTCGGGGACTTTATTTCTGATGAAATCCACTAATTCTTCCGTTTTTTCGCGTGTGATTCCGCGTCTCATCAACTTCAAAATGCGGTTGGAGGCAGATTGCAGCGGAATATCGAGGTAATTGCAAATTTTCTGATGCTTTGCCATTATGTCGAGAATTTCGGTCGGAAAAGCGGCAGGATAAGCGTAATGCAAACGAATCCATTCAATTCCCTCAGTTTCGGTCAGTTTTTCCAAAAGTTCGGCAAGTTTTCGCGTCCTGTAAATGTCAATTCCGTAATAAGTCAGTTCTTGTGCAATCAAAATTAACTCCTTAACGCCCTTTGCCGCAAGCCTTTTACTTTCTTCGAGCAGCAATTCAATCGGCTTTGAAACGTGCTTCCCGCGCATGAGCGGAATCGCACAAAAAGAGCAGGGACGGTCGCAACCTTCGGAAATTTTCATATAGGCATAGTGCGAGGCATTCGTGAGCAAACGCTCGCCGATAAGCTCGTGTTTATAGTCCGCGCCGAGTCTTTTAAGCAATTTCGGCAATTCTGCCGTGCCGAACCAACCGTCAATATCGGGAATTTCAAGTTCAAGCTCCTCGCGATAACGCTGTGATAAACAACCGGTTACATAAACTTTTTCGACAATTCCTTTTTCTTTCAGTCGCGCATAATCCAAAATGGCATTGATGCTTTCTTCTTTTGCATTGTCAATGAAGCCGCAAGTATTGATGACAATCACCTGCGCATCACTTTTTTTAGCTTCATGTGTTGCCTCAATTTCATTCGCCCGAAGTTGTGTGAGCAAAACTTCCGAATCGACCAAATTTTTGGAACAGCCAAAGGTTACAATATTAACCTTGTGTTTTTTATGATGTTTCGTTTTCAAAATCTTTAGCCTTAAAATAGCAAACTTGTAAGTTTTCAACTGCAAGTGTACAAGGGACTGAAGTCCGTTAAGTTTAATTGCGAAACGGACTGAAGTCCGTTGTACACTTTCGTTTCGCTCCTACTAAAAAATCTTTCCCGAAGCGAGGTGTTAGTGTTGTTAATTAGGCGACTACATCATAAAGGTTTCAAAAACCCTAAGGGTGTAGTCGCCTTAAATTAAGAACACCGTTTAGTCCCAAATAATCGGTTCTTTTTTCAAAAAGGAAGAAATGCCTTTGACGCAATCTTCGGAAGCCCGAACTTTTGCATTGGTTTCGGCAGCCAAGTTTAAGCCGTCTTCGACCGACAATTCTTGAATACTGTTGAGCAAAGATTTTGTCAAAGCCATTGAATTGGCAGAATTGCTTTTGACAAGGTGTTCGGCAAATTTCCGAACTTCTGCAT
>JBPOJO010000471.1:0-1975 GCA_052033485.1 Bacteroidota bacterium
CTTTTTTGCGCAGATTTGCCGTAAAAGATTCGATGCGCTTGCCTAAGGCTTCTTGTTGCTTTTGTTTAGCAACCTTATCATTCTCTTGAGCTTTTTCTTGCCTCAATTTATCGAAAACAAAATACCCTACAAATAAGCAGCATACAACGAATACTCCTACTCCATATTTTATGTATTTGGGCAAACCAAGTCCATTTTTTTTATCTTTATTAGTTTTTTCGCCGCTGTTATTTATATATACGTCCTTGATTTTAAGCGTTTTCGAGAAAAGAATTTCTTTGCAATATTCCTCATTAGGTTTTAATTCGGCGGGGTTGATGCTCTCGTGAATATTGTCGTAACCCTTCGCATCTGCGATAATCATGATGCGTTCTTCGGGTTTATCCGAAAAAACGTAAGGAAGGTTTATATCAACATGCTGCTCACTGTTGATATAAAGAATTTCAGGCTGAATGACCTCTCTGCTCTCTTTGTCTTTCAATACAACACGGAGTTTGTATTCTGTTACGATTTCCTTTATCTCCGCATCAGCATATTGTCCGTCGGGAACTTTTTTGGTAATCTCCTCTTTTTGCTTGTCTGATTCGGATTTTTCCGTTGAGCTTGCGTCTTCCTTTTTAACATACTTCGGCAGAATCAAATCGGGAAAAGAAGTTTTAAAAACAGAAGGGTAGGGTAAAAAATACACTTGCTCCGCTTCCGCTATTTCGGGACGATAGAAAAACTCCCCTATTTCGGCAAGTTCCTCCGTGCTTTTGAACTCGTATTGAAAATTATTTCCCGCTTTTGTGGACGCAGGAGTGTAATCACCTTTGACAAGTCCGCCGAGATTTTCACGCAAAATCTTTGAAAAAAGAAATACATCTTCCGTAACGGGCATAATCTTTCCCGCTTCTTTGTTTTCGGGATTGTCCACGTATTTTTTGAAATACAAATCCGACATCTCCTTCAAAACGGGAAAAATCTTCTTATTGTCCGAAAACATCATGCCCTTAGGCACTACAAGGGAAACAGCGAAGTAGCCCAAGCTTGATGAATAATCAAAAATGTTTCGATAATAACTGATAAAAGTAAAATCTGCGTTTTTTATGATTGAAGCAAGTCCTCGCATCATTTTAAAGTCAGTAGCTTTGATTACAGCGGTTGAATGTTCACTGACAACATCCGCTCTAATATCGGTAATGTAGTCATTGATGACACTATTTGCTTCAACGATGTTTTCAGAAAAAAACACCTGTTTACCGATTTTCGTACCGGAAAATACTAACGCGGGTTTATTTTTATCTTTAAGATGCATCTTGATTATTGATTATTTTTTTACACCAAAAAGTCCTTTGATAAAATCTATGATTTTATCAACTATACTCTTTGTTTGATTTATTGAAAGTTGTTTTACAGGAGTTGTACAAAGCATATTATACAATCTTTGCGAGTCTTTAGAATCAAAGTTCTTCAACTCCCAATCTTTACTTGAATTGCGCTTTTGTTCGTAAGAGCCTAAAGTAAACTCATACACACCAAACTTCAATGGATATTGCGCTTCAAGTTTTTCGCAATATTTGTAAAACATATTATATTTGTTTTCGACAAAAGACATAACATCTTTTTCGCCGGATGCCAATGCTCTATCCCACTTTGTAATCACCAATGCTATTCTGAAAACATTTTTAAGCATACCTTTCTCTTCTAAATTTCTTAAAAAATTTTGAGCGGGAATCTGCTTATTTTGAGTACCTGAACCCTCATAATACTGAAGAGCAAAAATCAACACTTTGGGATTGGGATTGTCAAAAAAGTATTTCTTTAGCTCGGAAGGAATTTTGTCATCTTCTCTGTTATAGAAAGAAGAGAATAACTCACCACTCATTTCGACAAAAGTTAGCGGGTGAGATATCTCCTTTTCATCTATAAGGTCAGCAGCCATACCCAAAACGATGCGCTCGTCGGTTGGAGGCGGAAGCTGAATCGGGTTTAC
>JBPOJO010000274.1:0-3062 GCA_052033485.1 Bacteroidota bacterium
TCAGAAGGTTACAGGTTTGAATCCTGTCGAGGACACTAACCCGCTTTACGGCGGGTTTTTTTTATGTAAAATTTTGTAAATCAAACCTATACAATTTTTAAAAATTGAATAGGTTTGAAATTTTTACAGTCATTTTTTAAAAAAGAATGCGGTATTGAACGACGGGGAAAAAACCTAATTGATAACTTTTTATCACTTTTTGCGCCAAAACGTTAAATTCCTGAGCAAAGATATTTTGGTGATTCGTGATATTTTGGACATCAAAAGCCCATTCTTGATGCACATTCTTTTTTCCTGTTCGTCTGAGTGTTACGCGCCCGTCCGCACGAAAATAGGCATCAAATTGCAGTTCATTGGTTTTTTCTGTTTCCCAAATTGTTGCTTGTTGTTTGATTGATTCGGTCAAATTGATAGGGGTATAGCGTCTTCCGCCCGCATAAGTCGCTTTTAAATCAATCGAAAGTCGCAACCGGTCATTCAAACGAAATTCTTTTCCGATGAGGGCATTGCTGACATAATTTCCGTTAAATGAGGTATTTCGCTCAACGCCGTCCGAGCCGGTGTATTTTGAATCAAACACAGAAACCGTGAAAAGATAATAGTAGCTGTCGGTGAAAAAGTGCTCCAAGGTTAATTCTATCCCCATATTTCTCCCTGTTCCCTTGTTTTGCAAAGAATCCGTGTCGGGCAGCCCGAAATCCGCGCCCGCATTGAGCATCGAAAAAGTTGTTTTGCTTTGTTCAACCGGAACATTTGTTAAATATTGGTAATAAGTTTCAAATTTCAATCGCGCTTTCGGCGTTAAGGCGAGCCCTGCCCCTGCCACAACTTGATTGTTCAGGGTGAAACCTAATTTTTCGTTGGTGTAATATTTTTTGTCATTTTGATACGTTTCCACAAAATACACTTGCAAACCCTGCATCTGACTCAAACGACCGTAACCCAAACTAAAATCCAATTTAGAGCTTGCCTGATATTTGAATGCCAAACGCGGTTCGAGGGCAAAAGACTGATTCAATACCAAACTTTGCGCGTGTAAACCGAGATTTAAAGTTGCTTTGTCATTGAATTTGTGTTGCCAATCAGTGTAAATTTGCCCTAAAAAAGTGCTTCCAATTTTGTTAAAACCCGACTCAAATTGTTTATTGGTAAATACATCTGAGAGGTCAAATTGCAAAAAGTCAGCGATAAAACCCGAGAGCAAAGTGTTTTTTGCACCCATTTTGGTATTCAATTGATAATGCAAAGTGTATTTTGCCTGCATTAAATTTCGTTCTTGAATCCGAGAAATATCCAAAACTTTCAAATCCGCATCTCGCAAAACCGTGTCAATGTCTGCCGCACTGCGAAGTGTTGTGATGCCCGCTATTAGTTTTGAAAAAGTATTTTGATTGTGAAAGTGCATCAGAGAAATGCCTCCGGAATAGGTATAAGAGCCGTAATCAATATTTCGGCTTGCATTTCCGTAAAAATCATTGAGGTCTTCGGGCGATTTATCGCTGCCTTTTAGGGCGATATTACTTTTGCCGCCAACACCAAAAACAAAAATTTTTGTATTTTTTCCGCTCGGCAAATCTACTTTAAAGGACAAATCTTGGTAGTACGGAATTGCGTCGCCTGTCCCGAAAGGAATGCCTAATGCTTTGAAAATACCCAATGCCGAATAGCGATAATTCACCAAATATGAGGAGCGTTTTTTCTTTGACAGATAACCTTCCGCACCTAATTCAACACCGTTGAAGCCGATTTGTCCCAAAAATTCATGCTTTTCGTGATTTCCGCTGCGCATTTTTAGGTCAAAAACACCCGAAACAGCGTTGCCGTATTGTGCGGGAAATGCGCCAATCATAAAATCTGAATTAGCTAAAACGTTGTTATTCAGCATACTGACAGGACCGCCGGTTGTTCCCATTGCGGCAAAGTGATTAGGACTGAAAATATCCAAACCTTCCAAACGCCAAAGCAAACCTGAGGGCGAATTTCCGCGAATAATGATGTCGTTGCGCCCGTCATTCGCACCGCTTACGCCTGCAAAGTTCATCGCCATACGCGCGGGGTCGTTTCGCGCACCGGCATATCGCGAGGTTTCTTCCACGCTGAATGCCCTAATACCGAGCAAAGCAATTTCATTTTGAACTTCACCTTTTTCCTCCGCTGTTACGACGATTTCTTGCAAAGTTTCAGTACTTTCTTCCAAGGTTACATTGATAATCAACTCTTTACCTGCGGTGAGGAGTAAATTTTGAAGAACATTTTCTTTGTAACCGACAGACGTTACTTTGAGGCTTAAACGCCCGAGAGCTACTTTTTCAAGTTTAAAAAAACCGTTTTCATCACTCGTCGTACCTGTGAGCGGGTTTGAATCAAGAATAATAATCGTTGCTCCGATAATCGGATATTGAGACTGTGCGTCAATAATTTGACCTTTTACGGTTTGTGTTTGTTGTGCAAAAATACTGTTTTGGGCAAAAAGCAGCATCAATACAATAATGAAGTGTTTCATGGAAAAAACTAATGTTAAAAATAAACAATGAAAACAAAAATTACTTACGTAAGTTTAATGTAATTTGTTGCAATAAAATCAATTTTTTTTAAATATGTTTAAGTTGAGTCTAATTGTTTTTTTATCAATGAAAGTATCAATGGGCTTATGGTTTTCTTTTCTAAAAATATTATCGTAATTTTGTTTGTAAAAATGAACTAAATTTTGCATCTTATTGAGCTTTTTTGGAAATTTAAAATATTGGGCTGAGTTTAAGAACAGGTGTATAAAGGTTTTTAGTTGTTTGATATCCAAAAATTCGACAAAAAATGGAAAAGACAAAACGAGTTTTATTTCCTTACGGCATCAGCAATTTTGAGCAAGTCATCACGGGAGGCTACGAATTTGTTGACAGAACGCCTTTTTTGGAACTTTTGGAGGAGTCGGGAGAGACTTTGGTGGTCTTTTTGCGTCCGCGCCGTTTCGGAAAAAGCCTGTTTTTGTCTGTTTTGGAATATTATTATGATACAGAAAAAAAGGAAAAATTTGATACAATATTCTCCAAATATTACATCGGAAA
>JBPOJO010000660.1:0-16117 GCA_052033485.1 Bacteroidota bacterium
GACGTTGATGTCAATGCTTCTCCTTATGATATTCGCGAATATTTTCAAGGCAGGAGTGTCAGCGGAAAAATGCACAATAAAAGTGAAGACGAAAAATATGCCGAACTATTGGATAATTTGCGGCGTAGTTTGAAAAAATTGGCACAAAAAATTGAGCCGAAAGTGTTTGAACACGGCTTTTTGAAGTGATTTTTTGCCAAGTAAATTCTGTAAAAAAGAAAGTCTACGGCAAAGATGAAAACCAATTCGGAAATATTTTTTTCCTGTCTCCGCAAAGTTTGTAAAACTTTTGCTCACCGCCGGCATCAACCACCGTCACAATATGCAGGTATGGTACGCCTGCCTCGTGCAAACTCATGCGAAGAATAAAATTCGGCGTTTCTTCCAAAGAAAATTCGGAAAGTGAAACTTTGCCCGAAGGAACTTCCGTGTTTATAGCCTCCGCTCCGTAACCGCCCGAAGTACATTGTTGACAAACCGTTTCCGTGTCAAAAATACGGAAAGCGGGGCGATTCAACTCAATATTTTTTCCGCAATGTCGGCAACTGACGGAACGAACAAAACTTCGGTCACCTTTAAAACTCAATTTAGCTCCTTTTCCTGAATATTTTTCCGCCGAAATAAAATCCAAAAATTCGGTCAAACTAACTTCCGTCCCGAGCGGAATATCCGACACTTCAGGAAACTCTGCGTGCGCAAAACAATTTTCATCAGGCTCTAAATCAAAAATATCAAAATCGTTATTTTTTCCTTGAAAATAAATTTGTTTTCCGCTTGCCACCGCTTGTCCGCAAAGATATTTTACCGCTTCTTGCACTTGTAGAGCCGCTACAATCGAAGACGCAATCTGAACAGTTGCCACTTTGCCCTCGGAATGCCATGTTTTTTTGAAATCATCACAAGAATATCGCTTTCGCGCCTGCAAAAGTTGTTCTCGACTAATACCGCATTGATAACAAGGCGGTTGCGGCAAATTGTAAAAATTCACGCGCAGCCCAAGCTCGTTAATGCCCGCATCAATCCACGGTTTTTTTGCCAAAAAAGCGTGTTTATTGACCGCAAGGCGCGTTTCTACATTATCCAAACAGCCTAAAATTATATCCGCTTCGGCATAAACCCCCGTTCCGAGTTCCCAAACAATATCCCCGTGCATCCAATCCACCTTAACATTGTCATTCAAAGCCAAAATTTTGGTGCGTTCTGCAGCCGCTTCGGCTTTTTTTCGTCCGATGTCTTCTTTTGAAAAAAGTACAGTCCGGCTCAAATTTGAACGGCTCACTTCATCAAAATCTATGATAAAAATATGCCCGATACCGAGCAGAGCCAAGTTTTTCAAGGTTTCGTTGCCGATTGCACCCGCCCCGACAACCAATACTTTCGCCTGCGAAAGTTTATTTTGTTGCCACCAATCTATGCGCTCTTGCCGGTCAAAAGGATTTTCTTCGGGATTGTAATGCGCTGTAAGTTCAAATTTTTTCATCAATTTTTTTTTCGGCTCGAATGAGTTTGATAAACTTTGAAGCAAATAAGTGTTTTTTTTTCAAAAAAACAAATTTTTAGCACATTTTCTTGCATAATTGCACTTTTAAACTCAACTTTGCCGAATGAAATTTTTTAAATTTGATTATTATTCGCAATTATTCGGAGTAAAAAATTATATTTTTGAAATGAAAAAAATTGTCAAACAAATTAAATTTTTCTCAAATTGTTTGCAGTTGAATTTTTTTATTAATTTTGCAGCACCACAGAGGCTAATAAAGAAATTTTTTTTCTGAAATTTTTTAAAAAAAAGATTTTGAAATAAAAAATGTTATCTTTACGCCGAAGTGAATAAAGTAATTGCTTTTACAATGAATGTAAATCTATTTCCATCTATTCTCACAAACGTTGCGCTTGGCGCAAATGCTGATGTTCCCAACCTTACGGTAACATCGTCCGTTAGCGGACTTAATGCGTGGTCTGTTGCTTCGGTGTTTGTAGCAAATGCAAATAATCCATTAACAGAGATTTTATTTGATGAATTCGATGACGATTTCGATGATATTGACGACGAGGAGTGGTTCGATGATGAAGAATTCGAAGGAGACGAGTTTGATGAAGCCGATATAGACTTTGAAGATGAAGAATTCATGGACGAAGACTTAGAGGATGAAGACGGCTGGGACGACGACGACGATTGGGCGGAAGACGAGGACTATCTTGACGAAGACTTCGATGAAGAAGCCGACGGTGAAGATGACAGCGACGAAGCCTAATTAGACATTTTTCAACTTACTACACTTACCTTATTGCCTTATTATCATTAGTTTTTGCCCCGCCGAAATGCGGGGCTTTTGTTTTCGATGGAAAAAAACAATAAAAAACTCGGAGATGATGCCGAATGGTTTGCATTGTCATTTTTTTTGCAAAAAAAATACACCTTACTTGCTCAAAATTTTCGTGTAGGAAGGGCTGAAATTGATTTAATTTTTAGTTTCAACAATACAATTATTTTTGCGGAAGTGAAATACCGCAAAAATGACCATTTTGGCTTTCCGGAAGAGTTTGTTTCCGATAAACAAAAAGAGCTTATCAGGGCTGCGGCGGAAATATTTTTGGAAATAAACGAACTCGAAAAAAATCCACTTAGGTTTGATATTTTGGCTTTGACAAGTGAAAACGGAAAATTTACGGCGACGCATTTTGAAGATGCTTTTTAGCAAATTCGCTTTTTGAATGACTTGGCAATTTTTTCAACAAAAACTAACAGCTTTTTGAAAACTGTTAGTTTTTGTTCCGCGCTTGTTTGTGGCTTCACAAACAATTGATTATCAATATTTTAAATATCCTGTCGTTATTTGTGGCTTGATTAACAACTGTTTGCAAAAGTACTTAATCGGCTTAAAAAACAAAAGAATTCGGTGCAAAACCCGAATTAAATTCTTTTAACATTTTTCCCGACGCATCAAAAACTTTGACTTTATTGCCGCTTTCGCTGACAAAATCCGACGTTCCGAGAAAAAATTTGCCGTCATTTCTGATGCCGATTCCGCTGAAATTTCCCTCGATGAATGGCGCGGAAGGAAGAGAAGCAGCCGTCGAAGCAAACGCAAAAATACCTTTTGAGGTCATATAATATAGTTTTTTGCTGTTTTTGTCGTAGCTGAGAGCCGATTTAATGTTTGCGCCGCCGCTTGAGATTTTCAAACTTGCTTCTTTCGCTAAACTTGTGCCGTCAAAACGCAAAATAGCACCTTCCGTTGCATTGTAGCTGCTGTCAAAAGAATATGTCATTACCCAAATTTTGCCGTTTTCATCTGCACACATCGCGTAGGGACTGTGCGGAGCAGTCGAAAGCGAATCGAGCAAAACGTCCTTATCCGTATCATAAACATAAATTTTGTCGGAAAATGACGCTCCGACGAGCAGACGATTTTTGTACTTAATGAGTCCTTCCGCACCGCTCCCTGTGTACAATTTTTTGGAAACTTTATTGGCAGCCAAGTCCACAACCGCCAAAAACGGCGCAACGGTAGGCGTGCCGAATGGATTGCCCCAATTACTGATATAGGCTTTGTTGTTTTCAGCAAGCTGCATGAATCGCGGGTTGGCTAATTCGGCAATAACGGCATTTTTTTTGAGACTTGCCCTGCTGAGGATTTCGACACGATTGCTCATGTTCAAAACCAAATAAAGTTTGTCACCTGACAAAGCATAAGATTGCAAAACATCGCCGGCTTTTGTGCCGTTTTCCTTAGAAAATACGTTGATTTCGCTTTTGCTCAGGTCATTAGCGATAAAACTCAAATCCGCATTGTTTTTCATAAACACCCCTTCGTTCAACACAACAACTCCGTCAGAATACGGTCCGGCAGGTGCGCTTTCGTCTTTTTTGCCGCAGGAAAAAAAGACGAAAACACCGATAAGCGCAGCAAAAAACTGCCCTTTATGGAAATTTTTCATTAAAAAAAATAAAAATAAGTGAAACATCTTGCGAAGACTTTTTTCCCGAAGTTCATTCGCATAGTAAGGTCAGGCAGGTCTCCCGGCTCATTTTCATACCCGACTCAGCCTTCCCGCACAAGGCAGTGGCATTTGCAGAAAAGTCAGGCTTCAAAAATTTACGGTTGCGGGTACAGCTTCGGAATAAAACCGAATTCCCTATTAAGGCTTGTGTGAAACACATTGCCGCCCTTTTGTGGCGCAAACATAAATACAGTTTTTTTAATCTGCAAATTTTGCGCTCAAATATTCAAAACCGGAAGTCATTTTGTTCAAAATTACTCACTGTGCAAAATTTTCTTTTCTAATTCTGATAATTCTTTATGTAAATTATCTAAATTTGTATTAATTTCTTTTTCGGATAACTTTTCTTTTTTAGCAATCAATTCATTAATTTTTTGTTCCGAAACGCGCACTTTTTTGGCATCTTCTCTCAAACTAATTTCACTTTCTTTTCCTAATGAAATTTTTTGGTCAATACTTTCCGCAAGAATTTTGCATTTTCTCAAAAGCATTTCCGCTCGCACATTGCCGGAAACAGAAAGTTTGTTAAAATCAGAAAATTGTTCCGTTGTGTCAATTTTAGCTGTGGTATTTTGCCGGGGATTATCCACAATCGTTAGCAAATTTTGTTTTTCGCGACAAGAACGGATTTGCCAACCTGCCGCAAAAATCAACAAAACAATCACAAAAAAAATTAAAATTGAGGCGTTTTTAAAGTAATTGCTTTTTTTTTTTTGCAAATTACAAGTTATCAAAGTTACGTTGTCGCTTCCGCCTGCATCTAATGCGGCTTTGAGTAAGTTTTCTGCGGTTTGTTGATTATCATTGTAAATTTTTTCAATTTCCTCATCACTCAGCATGCCGTTCAAACCATCGGAACAAAGCAAAAAATTATCACCGGGTTGTGTTTCCGTACAAAAATAATCAGGGCGAATCATGCCGCTTTCGTCGCCCAAAACTTGCAGCAAAATATTGCGTTTCGGGTGTTTTTTGGCAAATTCTTCCGAAATAATGCCCCTTTTTAAATAATCATTGACAACTGTGTGGTCGCTTGTGAGCAAACGCAACTGCTCATGTCGAAGGAGGTAACAACGACTGTCGCCGCACCAAACTATGTGCGCAAAATTGTCGCGAATCCAAAGCAAAACCAAAGTTGTGCCCATGCCGCGCCATTCTTGCTGCAAAACACTTTGCCGAACGATTTCGGCATGCGCTTCTTTGAAAATGTCTGTTAAAAAATCTCCTTCATTGCCTTTTTCGGGAAGTTTTCCTTGAAATTTATGAATGACATAACTTGCCGCTAAGTCAGCCGCCACTTCACCTGCATTTGCGCCGCCCATACCGTCCGCAACCAACATCACAGTGCCGTTTCCGCTGCTCTCGGCAAGATTCGGTGGGAATTTGTTGTTTTTCCCGGGCACAAAAACAACAAAATTATCTTCGTTGTTTGCCCGAACATTCCCTTTATGCGACAAAAATTCAATATGAAGTGCAAATTCGGTCATTTTTCTTTTTTCCCCGCGTAAAGTTAATGATTGTTTATTTTGCGGCAAATATTTTTTAGAATTTTTGAAAAAAAATTACAAAGGCAGTCAAAAACTTATTGATTTTGCAAGAAACAATCTGTTTTGAATTGAAATTCTTCGGTAAGAATAATTTTTTGCTTGCCCATTAAGCGATACTGCACCATAACACCGTTCTCAAACTTTATCGCAACATTTTTTTCGATTCTGTAAAGCAGGTTTTCGTCAATATAAGTACCCGAAAAAAACATAAGTTTGCCCTCAGAATAAAGTGTTTTTAGCTGCTTAACATTAATTTTGTCGCTTTCGGGCGTGTAAATTGTGTATTTTCCGTCTTTTGTTATGCGAAATTCGCCTTTCCAAACAGGTTTATTAATGTCCAAATTCCTAAAAATTTGAAATTCTTTTGAAAAATCAGGCTTCGCAATCTTTACTTCGCCGTCCGATGATTCTTTTTTGAGCAATGATTTTGTCGCCAAGAGCGTCAATTGACTGTCAAGCATGGCATTAACGGAAAAATATTCCCCTTTTTGCGGCGCATTTTTTTTCTCTCCCTCAAGTTTTTCCGCATCAGTGCAGGAAAAAAAAGGCAGAAGTAAAGAAATCGTCAACAAGAAATTTCGCAAAAAAATCATTCTTTTATGGTCTCAAATTTTTCCTCAAAAGCCCCCATTTTGCAAAATTTATCAATTCTGCGTTGCACCAAAATTGTTTTATCCATGCGTGAAAGTGCAGAATATTCGCGCAATATACCCGTTTTGACATTTTGATACGTTTCCTGCGGGTGATTGTGCGCACCGCCGAGAGGTTCTTCAATGATTCCGTCGCAAAGTCCCAAACCAAACATATCATCTGCCGTCAGTTTTAAGGCTTCCGCAGCTTGTTCTTTAAATTCCCAACTTCTCCAAAGAATTGACGAACAAGATTCGGGAGAAATAACGGAATACCAAGTGTTTCGCAGCATCAAAACTTTGTCGCCGATGCCGATTCCCAATGCTCCGCCCGACGCACCTTCGCCGATAATGATGCAAATAATCGGGACAGAAATGTTAAACATTTCTTTCAAGTTACGTGCAATCGCCTCACCTTGCCCGCGCTCTTCGGCTTCTATGCCGGGGAACGCGCCGGGGGTGTCAATAAAACAAATAATCGGTTTTCCGAATTTATCAGCCAATTTCATCAAACGCAAGGCTTTGCGATATCCTTCAGGATTAGGCATACCAAAATTGCGATACTGCCGTTCTTTCGTATTTCGCCCTTTTTGTTGCCCGATGAGCATAAATGACACGCCGTCGAGCTTCGCAAAACCGCCAATCATCGCCTTATCGTCGCCGAATTGTCGGTCGCCGTGCAACTCAACGAAGTCGGTAAAAAGATTTTGAATGTAATCCAAAGTGTAAGGGCGATGAGGGTGCCGCGAAACTTGCACGCGCTGCCAACGAGTAAGATTATTGAAAGTATCTTCTTTCAGCTTTTTGATTTTTTCTTCAAAAATCTTGACAGCTTCCTCAATATTCGTATCCGATGCAGCGTGCGAACGCTTGATTTCTCTGAGTTTTTCTTCAAGTTCAAAAATAGGTTTTTCAAAATCAAGCAAGTGTGTCATTGCGTTTACCTCTTTAAAATACGTAAGAATTTTATCTTTTCAAAAAATCAACCATGCAAAACTAAAAACAACAATTCGCAAAAAAGTTTTTCGACAAAAGAAAGTCAGACAATAATTTTTAGTGCTAACCGCCTTAAAATGAAAGACTTACCCTTGCTTATTGACTTTTCGGTCGAAATTTTTCCTTTTTCACAACATCTGAACGCATGAGCGGCGCAAAATTATGCTTTTTTTCCTATACATTCAAATATTTTCCGGAAAAAATATGCCTTATATTTATTTAACAAAAGAAATAAAATTAACCGCTGAAAAGGAATATTTTTGCATTAAATTTTGCAACAGAGGCATTATAGTCGCCTCATTGCTTTGCAAAAGCACAAACAAGATACTTGCAATCCTTTGATTTACATTTTTTTTGTTTAAATTTTGCATATTGTGTGCTTTGCGCTTAAAAAATCTGTAACTTCTTTTTTTTAAATTTGATAAAATGGCTAAAATATTTCTTTTCTGCACTTTTTTGCTGACAAATTTCTGCTTTTTTGCCGGACTTTCGGCGCAAAATATCCCTTTGATTGAAAACGGTGCAAATATTTTTGACAAAGATTACCTTTTTACGGTTGATATGAGCGCGAAAGAGCATCAATTAACCTTGCGCCGCAACAGTCATTTCGAAAAAGAAACGAAAGGGTTAAAAATTGTTTTTCAGACTAATTTACATTTTGAAAAAATAAAGACAGATGCTTGGCGTGTCAAAATTTTTTTTGCCGAATATAATTCTGAAAATGAATATTGGAAAGTGAATGAAAAAGAGTTTTTTGAGGCTAATTTCAATTTTGCACAAAAGAAAATTACGTATAAAATTACCGGAAACGAACTGAACAAGCGAAAAATTGAGCAAGTCAGTCAGGAAGGTTGGGACGCTTTTGATACGGAAGCTTTTGTGGAAGAGGAAGCAATTTCGATGGCTACAGATTATTTTTTCGCCAATTACGGAAAAGTAGCGCAGGAAGCGCGATTGTATTCGGGTGCTTTGCTCGCGCAATCCTTTGATTACAAAGGAACTAAGTTTTCTTACACAATTTCTGAAGACCAATCCAAAAAAGAATTCAGAATGTTAAATATTTACCGACATGACGGAGTGAATGAAGAAGATATTTCGCAAAAAAAGATGGTTTTCACGACAAGTATTGAGGTGAAAGACAACAGGAAAAAAAACAAACAAATTATTGTCGTTTTGCATCACGCCGAACGTCCGAGCGGCTATGCGTGGCGAACTTTGCTCTCCGACAAAATTTCGGTCATGTATGATTTTTCCAAAGAAAAAGTTTTTTATAAAATTGAAGGTGAAAAAATCAAAAAAGATTTGGGAAAATTAACTTTTGTCAGCGGAGACCAACTTTTGGTTTTTGATAACGAAACGTTTTTTGCCGATGATGCCGTCGGCAGCTCGGTAAATTATTTTATCATGCGGTTTTACGATTTATTTGTTAAGTGAAAGGCGAAGTCGTTTGTGAGGACACAAACAACGGCAAAAGGACACAAACAACGGCAGAAAACATTGATTATCAGTCGTTTGTGAGGACACAAACAACGGCGGTAGTCGTTTGTGAGGACACCAACAACGGCAAAAATGTACCGCAAGCTATCAGCTTGCGGTAGTCGTTTGTGAGGACACAAACAACGGCAAAAGGACACAAACAACGGCAGAAGGCTGAGAAAATGCTTTGATTCTAAACAACCTACTTATCGTTTTTTTGAGAAAAATTATATTGCTGCAATAGAGCGCAAAAACGCTGTTTCGTTCGGTTCTCTGCCCAAAAAGTCGCAAATCGTTTCGTAAGCCTCGCGGTCATTTCCTTTTGCAAGCACTTTTTGACGGTATTTTAAACCTGTTTCGCGGTGCAAAATGCCCTCTTTGGCAAAAACCGAATACATATCTTCGGCGTAAACAAGCGACCAAAGATAGCCGTAATAACTTGCGGCATAACCCATTAAGTGTCCAAAATTTGCTTCAAAATGCGTTCCTTTCGGATATTGATACAAAGTAATTTTTTCAAACAATTTTTCACAAACTTCATTCGGAGAAATACCGCTTTCCGCATCGAAATCTTCATGTAAAAAAAAGTCAAAATTACCGTAAAAAAGCTGTTGCAAGATGTGCAAACCCTGAGCAAAATTTTTCGAAGCAATAATATTATCAAATAAATTTTTCGGAAAAACTTCTCCCGTTTGATAATGTTTGGCAAATTTTATTAAAATTTCATACTCATTGCACCAACATTCAAACATTTGTGAAGGCACTTCAACAAAATCTCGCGGAACATTTGTGCCCGTAAACGTGTAGTAGCGCGATTCGGAAAGAACTTTGTGCAAAAGATGTCCGAATTCGTGAAAAACCGTCGTAACTTGCCCTAAAGTCAGCAATGAAGGGCGTTCGGGCGTTGCTTTCGGAAAATTACAAACAAGCGCGACGCGAGAAACAGCATTTTTTTCATATAAATTGCCGCTTTTTCCCAGTCCGAAACACGCCGCGTGTGTATATTTCCCCTGACGCGGAAAATTGTCGAGATAAAAATAAGCAATGATTTTTCCGCTTTCTTTGATACAAAAAGTTTGCACGTCAGGGTGATATTTGGGCAAGTCGGTTTTTTCGATTGTGATGCCGAAAAGTTTATCACAAATATCAAAAACAGCTTCAAAAACAGCATTTTGTTCAAAATATTCCTGAACAAGTTGTGAATTGACATGATATTTTTTTTCCAAAAGCAAATTACTCCAATAAGAAGTTTGCCAAGCTTCAAAAGGCGTTCCGGCAAATTCGGGGGCATTTTCGTCGCGCAAAGCAATAAGTTCAGCCATTTCTTGCAAGGCTTTCGGACGCATTTTTATTTCCAAATCCGTCAAAAATTTGCGAACGCGCTCGGTATTGCCGCTCATCGCACTTTCAACGACAAATTCGGCATAAGAATTTTTGCGGAGCATTTTTGCCGCCTTTTTTCTCAAAATCAAAATTTGTGTTAATATTTCCAAATTTTTATCCGCCGCTCTGTTCAGGTAAGCACAGTAAATTTTTTTTCTCAATTCATCATTTTTCGCATAACGCATGAGCGGTTGAAATGAGGGCGCGTCGAGGGTAATTTTGTAAGAACCGTCATTTTGTCGCCTTTCATTTTTGTAAAAATCGGGCAATCCCTCCGTTTCGGATTCGTTTGCGCAATATTCAAAACGGCTTTCGGCTATATTTTTTTGATATTGTGTTTCTAAATCATTGATTTGAAAGCGCAATTTTTTTAACTCATCTCGCTCATTTTCGGGCAATATGAAGCCGTTTTTATCAAAATTTTCGATTGTTTTTTTTAACAATCGAGCTTCAGTGCCGGAAAGCATTGAGGCTTCGGGCGTTTTTTCAAACGATTTAAGGGCATTATACAAATCTTTATCAAGGGAAATTTCGTCAATAAAATTGCTCAAATCAAGGACAATTTCGTTGGCGATTTTTCGCACTTCATCGCTTTCGGCAGTATTTGCGAGCAAATAAATCGGTGTCAGTTCATTGTAAAATTCGCCGAAGAGCCTGTCCGAGGCGAGCAAGGTGTGCTCAAAAGTAGGAACTGAGGCAGTCGCAATGATTTTTTTTAGGCTTTCCTGCGCTTTTTTTTTGATTTTTACGGCAAAATCAGGCAGCGAATCGCTTGTGTATTGTTGAAAGTTTATCATTTTTAAAAATTTAATCGTCCGTTTTGAGTTTGAAATATTCGCGCAAATAATTCAAATCATCAATCGTTTCCGCGTTGTTGATGTCTTTTTTGATTTTTTCTAATTCTGAATAAGTATCGGCGCGAAAAGACATTTCTTTTTTAAAATCCTCATTAGCAAGGTTTTCTGATTGCAAATTACCTAATTTTCGGGAAATTTGTTCTAATTTTTCACGCCTTTTCAATTTTTCGGCAGTATCATTGAGTTGCATTTGGATTTTTTCGTAAGCAAAAGCTCTTGTTTGAATGAGCTGAATATTTTCGCGCACAGAGGAAACAAGGGTTTTAATAATAATTTTTTCTTCTTCGTCAAGTGCTAAAAACTTATCGGCATAAAAGGCAACTTCTCTACGGTTATCATCAAGACAGGTAAATTCGGGCGATTCGGATTTAAGTTTCGTTTCATCAGGGATAATAAAAGCCTGATATCCCGAAAAATATGAAGTTCTGAGGTCTTCCTGCAAATCCGCCAAAAGTTTACGGTCATTTTCAAGGTTAGATTCACATTGCTTTTTCAGCCAAAGCACTTTTTCAAAGCCGTGTTCAAGATGTTCAAAATAAGCGGTTTGCAATTTTTTTGCAAAAAATTTTAAATCATCATGGTCAAAAGTTGAAGAGGCGATTTTAAATATTTTGCCGTTTTGTGCCGTAATAATAATATTTTCCGTTTTGAAAAAATTCTGCGGCTGCCACTTTTTGATTTCATTTTGATGTTTAATCTTTTGCGGTTTGTTGCCTTCGACAGTTTTTAGCGCGCTCGGAAATTGAGCATCAGTTTTCGGCGTTTCGACTGTCAGCAGTTCGGATTCTTCGATTTCAATATTTTTAATATCAGCCACGGTTAAAACTGTTTTTTTTCTGCGCAATCCCTTGTGCAAAATAAGTTTGCCGTCAGAAAATTCAATTTTTTTATAGCCGGTTAATATTTCCGTAGTGGACATGATGCCCATGCAGGCAAAGGCAAAATAGAACAAATACAGCCAAAAAGTAGAATCAAGAAAAAAATAGGGCAAATACGACACCACGGCGATAAAAAACGCGCCTAAATGTATGGAAAGTGAATTTTCGAGCGAAAACGGGGCTTGCGAAAAGCCGGAAGTCTGCAAATTATCTTTCATTTTTTCTTTATTCGTCCTGACGCAAAGTAAAGCAAAAATAAGCAAAAGTAGTTATTTTCGCAATTTTTTATTGCAATTTTGGTGTTTTTTTCAAAAATGTTTGTCGAAAATACAGACTTTTCTTCAAAAATGTCTGTTCTTACGAGAAATTATCTCCTTTCATAAAGCGGTTTTCAGACCGGGTCGGCATCGAGTACAATATGAATTTTTTTGGCATCGGGTAATTTTCGATAGTGATTGACTATTGACAAAATATGATTTTTAGCATTTTTTAAATCAAATTTTGCGCGCGGCAATTTTATTAAGATATTTTGAATGTAATTGTTGCGAATACGCTCCACAAGTCCGCTTTCGGGTCCGAGAATGGTGTAATTTTTTTTCAAAGCCTTTGCAATTTCATGCGCAAAGGTATCGCAAAGCGAAAATTCTTCAGCTTTAACAGTAATTTTGATAATTCGCGAAAACGGCGGAAAAAAATGTTGATTTCTTTGCTCAATTTCACGTTCAAAAAATTTTTCATAGCTGTTTGCCGTCAGAAATTCAAAAACTTTCTGTTCCGGATTGGTCGTTTGTATCAAAACAAGCCCTTTTCCGCTTTTTCGTCCCGCCCTTCCGCTCACCTGCATAAGGAGTTGAAAAACGCGCTCTTCGGCACGAAAATCGGGAAAATTTAACATTCGGTCTATATCAAAAACGCCGACCAAATTCACTTTTGCAAAATCTAAACCTTTGGTAATCATTTGTGTACCGACCAAAATATCAGACTCATGATTTTCAAAATCCTCAATGATTCGTTCAAAATCGTTTTTCCCGCTCGTCGTATCCTTGTCCATGCGCGAAATGCCCGCTTCGGGGAAGTGAATTTTCAGTTCGTCTTCGATTCGCTCCGTTCCGTAGCCTATAATGTGCACACTGTCGCTGCCGCAAGCACAACACGTATCGGGAATGCTCGCAAAATGTCCGCAATAGTGGCATTTTAGTTTTGTTTCGCGCTGATGATAGGTCAAACTGACGCTGCAATTCACACATTTAGGCACCCATGAGCAGTCGCCGCATTGCATATAGGGCGAATAACCGCGCCGATTTTGAAACAAAATTACCTGTTCTTTTTGAGCCAAAGCCGAACCGACAGCGGTCAATAATTCGTTGCTGAAAAAACCTTTCATGGCTTTTTCACTTCTTGCCGTTTTCAAATCTACCAATTTTATCTCCGGCAGGGCAGCATCTCCAAATCTTTTGAGCAACTTAACCATGCCGTATTGCCCGTTTTGCGCCAAATGATAACTTTCAACGGAGGGAGTTGCGGAGCCCAAAAGGGTTTTTGATTGATGAAAATGAGCCAAAACCAATGCCAAATCGCGCCCGTGATAAAGAGGCGATTTTTCAAATTGTTTATAGGACGTTTCATGCTCTTCGTCAATTATGACCAAACCCAAGTCAGCAAAAGGAAGAAAAATTGATGAGCGAACACCGACCACAAAGGAAATTTTTTTCTCTCGGACGGCTTGCCACAATTCAACGCGCTCGTCGTCGGAAAAACGCGAATGATACACGCCCATACTTTTTCCGAAAATTTTGCGCATCCTTCCGACGATTTGCGTCGTAAGGGCAATTTCGGGCAGGAGAAGCAATACTTGCGTTCCGCTCTCTAAAACCCTTGCTATCAATTCAATATAAATTTCAGTTTTGCCGCTTCCTGTCAAACCGTGTAAAAGAACAACATCTTTTTCAGCCCATTGCTCATAAATTTGCGCCAATGCAGCTCCTTGTACTTCGCTCAAAGTCATGCGCGGAAGGGCAGTTTTGCTGTCAATATCTTCAAATTGAAAACGGTCAATCGTTTGCGTAAAAACTTCAAAAATTTCTGATTTTACCAAAGAAGTAACCGCGGAAGCCTTAACAGGATAAGAACCTTCAAGCATTTCTTTGCGTGTCATGCCGTCATGATTGCGCGTTCCGAGCTCTTCGACGGGAATAAAGGATAGATATTTGAGCAAAACTTCTGTTTGTTTTGGCTTTTTTCTCAGAAGTTCTTGTGCGGTTCTCACACCTCGTTCACTTGCGTAATTTTTATGCAAACGAATTTTAGAAATTTTTTTTGGTTTATATTTTTCAACAACTTCATCATAAACCACAATTAATTCGCGGCTGAGCAATTTTTTTACAACACGGTAAAGATTTTTTTTCTTAATAATTTTTTCGGCTTCTTCGTATGAAAGGGTTTTTCTGTTGGTTAAAATTTCGATAATTCTTGCTTCTTCGTCTGAAAGTTCTCCGAAACCACCCTCAACATCAACATTCGGGTGCAATTGCATCTGACTTCTGCTTGTCAATTTCATTCCCGAAGGCATCGCGACATTGAGCACCTCGCCAATGGGGGTCATATAATAAGCTGCAATCCATTCCCAAAAGGAAATATGCAACTTATCTGCAATCGGGTAGTCGTCGAGAATTTCTAAAATCGGTTTAATGTTCCAATTATTGACGGGTTTTTCATTGTGAAGGCGCGACACAATCCCCGTTATGATGCGGTGTTCGCCGAGCGGAACAATGATTCGCATTCCGACAGCAATGCTTTCTTCAAATTCTTCCGTAATCAAGTAAGTAAATTTTGCCTCAACCGGAATCGGCAAAATGACATCGGCATAAGAAAACATAAGCAATACGTAAATTTTGCGGTAAATTTCATTTTTTTTATTGAAAACTCATGACGGAATGAATAATTATTTTTGCTCCTTCGACTGAAATGAGATTTTTGAGATGCAATTTTTGACTAATTGAACTTAAAAATTATTTATACTTGTCTCGGAGAGTCGTAGAATGTCGCACAAAAAATCAAAATGAATGATTTTAAGACAGGATTACAAGATTTACAAGCTCAAAAAAGACTTTTTTTAGCTGTTAATCGTGAAATCCTGTCAACATTTACCCAATTTTTAGGTAATAGTTTCTACTGCAATTTATTTTTATTCAATAAATAATTCGTTCAGCTCCGAGAGCGAAATTTGCAAAGCTTCGGCAATTTTTTCATCGGAAAACGAGGCAAGTCTGAACGCTAAAGCACTGTTTTTCAATGTTTTTCTTACGGACAATTCAGCGTCCGCTTTCTTTTGACGTTCTTCGGAAAGTTGCTTTTCAACTACTTTTGCTTGCTTTTCGGCTTCTTTTGCTTTCTGTCGTTCTTTATCAAGCTCTGCTTTCGTGCCGTCGAGTTGCGCTTTCGTGCCGTCGAGTTGCGCTTTCGTGCCCGCTATTTGTTTTTGAGCTTTTCGCAATTCCTTTTTCGTTTCTCTTACTTCCTTTTTTTTATTCTCAATCTCCTCTTCCCAAAGCTCAATTTCACGCAAAAGTTCATCTTCGGCTTCCATTGTGCCGCGGATATCGTCATCGGCAGCCGCTGCAACGAGCCGTGAAATTATCGCACGAAGTTCGGGCGGATAGTCTTCGGCTGAAACATCTAAAACAAATTTTTCATACAGTTCCGCATTGTCGTATATACTCAATAAGTTTTCAACGCGGTCTCTTCTTTGCTTTTTTAATTCGGGAATTTGAATAATCATGCCCTCATGAAAAAGAGAAGTGATAAAAGGATTGTTTTTGGGAACTTGCTTGCGCGAAAATCGGTCGTAAACATTGTTTTCTACAACCAAAACAGGCATTTTTTCGTAATCCGAGCCCAATTTGTAGCCCAAAATATAAATCGGGTAAATCGGCACTCCCGCACGTGTTGCGGGCGGAGGCGTAGGGATTTTTTGGTACAGATTAGAGTTGAGATATTGTTTGCCCAAATATTTGCGAAAACGCTCCATTGTGTTCAACAAACGCGCTTTTTGCAACTCAATAATTATTTGTGTTGTTTTTCCTTCCTTGTCTTTGATGGTAGCCGCAAAATCCAATCGCAAAACAGCAAGTGTCCGTTGGCGATTGAGATTGAGTTTTTCGGATTTTTTTTCTTGATTTTTCTTTTTTAAGGCTTCTTTTTGGTCTTTATTCAAACTCACGGCAACCTCCGTGGGCAGGAGTTCTAACTCAACTATTTCTTTTTCCAACAAAGTACCTAAAAAAAGTTTTGCCACGGGGATGTCTTCGAGTAAATATCGAAAAACCACATCATAAAGAGGATTCGCTATG
>JBPOJO010000688.1:0-3964 GCA_052033485.1 Bacteroidota bacterium
GCTGCCCGGAGGCGGTCCGGGGTCGACACCCTGCGCCGAAATCATCGCTATGCTCGCGACAAACAACATTAAAAACAAGGAAACAACTTTTGAAAACATATTTTTCTGATGTTAAATTTTTGATACACAAAATTACAAAAAAAACGAAATTTAAAACGACGAAAAGCTCAATGAAAATAGATGTGAATGATGAATCGCGTCTGAAAAATTTCCTTTAAAAAAATTCACTTTCCGCCATTCATCATTCGACTTTTTCTTAGCTTTCTTTCACAAATTTTTGTGTTTTCTTACCTGCTTCAGTTTGTACTTCCAAAATATAAACGCCTGAAGGTAAGTTACTTACGTCTATTTTTGTTTCGCGCTCGGTGCCGTTTGTTTCGGAAATAAGTCTTCCGAGAATGTCCGTTATCAGAATACGACTTGCCAAAGTTTTGCTCAATTGTACTTTGATTACGTCTTTAGTCGGATTGGGATAGACCAAAAAGTCAAATTCTATTGCTTTTTCTCGCTCGGCGGTCGGTTTGAATCGAACTTGAAAACGACTCTCTTCCTTGCCCTGATTCGCAGTGAAAGAATACGCGCCGACTTTCAAGTCATGCAAAACTTTCAATTTTTTGTCCTCCAAAAAGATATTTACGCCCTCAAAACCCTCCGAGTGGCTAATGTTGATTACCTGTTTGCCGTTTTCCGCTGCAATGAACGACAGAGGAATGATTTCTTCTTCTGTTAATTCAGCTAAACCATTGATTGCCAATGCTTTATTGCTTGCGTGCGTATAGAGGTTCGGCGCAGGCAATGAATTGAAATTCGCTTTCCATGCGTCCGTGTGAACCTCAAAATCATCGCTGCCCTGATTGCCGAAATAAATCGTCGTTTCGTCCGCGCCGCGACTGCCTTTCATTTGCAAACGCATCAAATCAAAAAATTGTGTGCGGAAAAAATTCGGATTGCTGTATGAGGTCAAACGATGCGTATTGTTAAATTGCAAGTTGCCCGACATATTTGCCCTGAGTAAAAAGCCTTGCATACCCGCAATTTCGTCAGTCGCGCCGTTCGTGCCGCTGCCCGCAACGTTTGCTACGTAATAGGCAAATGTACCCGAATACGTGCCTGTCGCAATTCTGCGCGCGATTTGCGCACCGACCAAAGCAGCATTATCGTTATAGACCAAATCCCAATCAATCGGCGAAGGATAAGGATTTCCGACCAAATTCCAACCCGAATTTGCCGCGGTTGCATCGGTTTTAGTTATCGCGGCATTGATGTTGCCGTTGTTCAGCGAGCCTGTTACGTCCGTTGTGCTATTGCCCGAAATGTTGAGGCAAAAACCGCTGCCGGGCGTGAAAGCCGTTCCCGCGGCAGCCGATTGCCATGCCGTTTCAAATTTATCCGTATTTTCGCTCATACAAGCTGCGTCCGTGCCTGTTGCCACCAAAGCTTCATTATAGAGGTAGATGTTCGGAAAAGGCGCGGAAGAATAAGGCGCGGGGTAGAGCCAACAGTTGAATTTGTAAGCAGGATTGAAAACCAAGCCCAAATCGTCTGAAAAGGCACTTGTAATCGTTCCTGCCGTCGTCGGATTAGCAATATAAGTATAGCCCAAACCGACGGGACGAACACCGTAAGGGGTGATATGCCTTTGCACCGTAGCATCGCCGACAACCACAAACGCGCCGTTATTGACGACCATGGCGGTTTTTGTTGCGTCCGAGATGAGGGTCAAATTGCCGTTTGAAGTCAAATTGCCGTCTTGCAAATTTAACAAACCTTTGACTTGTGTGGCATTGTTCAAGGTTACGCCGTTTCCGCCGTTATTGATGGTCAAATTATCAAAAGAATTTAAACCTGAAATATTTTGCGCAGCCGTTCCGACAAAATTCACATTGCCGTTGGTGTGGACAAAATGCCCTGTTGTTGCGGCGTTTGTCCAATCGGCACAAACATTAAAAGTACCGCCCGAAATGGTGAGGGCGGGCAAAGTTGCGCCTGCCGCGATGGTGATATTTTTCACGTTTGCCGTTCCCGCATTGAAAATCGGCATCGTGGTGGGACCCGCAGGAATGTTCACGTCATTTGCGCAAGTCGGCACGACACCGCAAGACCAATTGCCTGCTGTGTTCCAATCGTTTGAAATCGCGCCTGTCCATGTACAGACGGAGGTTGAAAGCGGAGCAGTGTTGTCCGAATATGTCCAAGAATTTTGTAAATTCGCTTCACTCTGCATAAATGTGCGTGCAGAAAGGTCGCCCAAAGCGGAAACTGCCGTCCATGGCAAGGCGACGGTGTTGTAAGACGCGGTGCGCCAACGTTGCATTTGTAACAAGTTTTTACCGTTGTCCAAGTCAGAGAGCCATGAGAGGGTCAAATCGCGTGTGCCTGCGACTGTCGTTTCAAAAGTCCAATAAGAGGCAATACTTTGATTGCCCAAAATGGTGATAATTCCCTGTGTTGCACCCGTATAACGAGTGAGCGTAACATCGCCTATGTCCGCGCCCGCTGCCATTTGCGCATCAAGAAAAAGCGGAAATACGGCTGCGCCGAATGTTCTTTGCTCCATAATTGCCGTTCCGATGATACGATTTGCATTGGTTTCGCTCGGATTGATTGCCGTCGGCGTAAAATAAACGGGAGCGGTTTCTGCTATCAAACGCCCGTCTGTGAGAGCCAAATTGTTCGTGATTCGGACACTGTTAGCCAAGTTTACGTGATTAGCGGTGTTGTTGACTTCCATATTGTACAAAACGGGATTGACCGAGCCTTGTACGTTTTGCAAAGCAGTTCCCTGAAAACTGAGCATGGAAAGTGCGTTGCCCGCAAAATTACCATTGTTGACCAAATCGCCTGCTAAGGTAATTTGCGCTCCTGTGAGCGATGTTTCGCTTGTGGCGGTATTGTTTGTCCAAGTGCCGCTTTTAGAATACGTGCCGGGGTCGGCGACGATTTTAGCTCCGTCGTTAAAGACATATTGCGAAAAAGCCGCAAAATGCACACTCAAACAGAGCAAGAGTAAATAATATTTTTTCATTTGAGTCAAATTTTAAAATTTAAAAGACTAAAATTGAGCGTCATGTAATTTTTCATGCTTCATTTTCACCCTAAGGATTTTTAAAAACCTTAGGGTATAAAATGAAATATAAAAAATCGTATTTAATCCTCTTTAAGCAATTCTTCAACGGCTTTTTCAAGTTTAGGCAATTCTGCTTTGATGGCATCATTTTCAGCTTTCAACTCTTTCATGGCTTGCACCAAAGGCATGACAAAATCGGTATAGCGCAAAGAATAGACTTGTTTGTCATTTTTGGGTATTTCTAAACCGGGAAAATCAAAGCCCGATTCTTTGGCAGCTTTTTCAACTTCTTGTGCAAGAAAGCCGATTTGTCGTGTATTTTCTGTTTCTGTAAAATCAATAGTTTTCACCAAAGATTCGGGCGTTCCCCAAATTTTGTGTAATTCTTTCGGACGCACATGATAGCTCACGGGGTTCAGACGTGAGATAAAATCCAAGCCTTTCACATTTGAGTTGACATTGGTTTTGAAGCGTGCATCTGAATAAGCTGTTATCGTCCCGACTTGAGCGCGAATTTGTGTTACGGCAGTATTTCCCAACAAAACTTGACTGTTTCCTGTACATTCGCCGTCGGAAATGCCGTAGCCGAGTGCGGTTACATTAGAGCGGTTTGTTGTAATATAAATGCTCGCGCCGAGTGCCGTATAGCGAAGCGGACTTGTAGAACCGGAGAGTGAATAGCTGCCGATAGCGGTATTGCGCGAGTCGTCTGCCAAAGCGTCAAGCGCGCTTTCACCTATTGCCGTATTGTATAAATTGCTTAAAGCGAGCGTGCTAAGAGCGTAATTTCCTACTGCTGTGCAAGCGGCAGAACCGGTATAAGCGGCAGAAAGTGCGAGATACCCCATAGAAACATTTGAAGCGACAGAAAGGTATCCGACACGATTGCCGCCTGCA
>JBPOJO010000601.1:0-1824 GCA_052033485.1 Bacteroidota bacterium
ACTCCTCTTATTATTAACAGAATAGGCATCAATCCTGCTTTCGCCTCAGGTCCTTTTATTACAACTGCGAATGATTTAATCGGTTTAGCCGTTTACTTTTGGGTTGCTCGCTTGATTTTATGAGCAAAAATATACTCGGGGCGGCGACCGGTAACAACGCAAAAATTTGTCGCCCTTAATTGCTCGCCGATTTTGTTTAAATCAGAGTTAACACTCAATTCCGTGATGCGAATTTTTATATGAAACTTTTTAAACAGTCGCCCAAAAATTCATCTACTTTTACCCACGAATTAATTTGTAAAATTAGTCGGTTTGAAGGTCAACTAACCAAACTTCTCCTGCCCCCCTCTGGGGTATGCTAAATTTTTCCTGCCTTTGAAAAAATATTTATGAATAATAATAAAAGATATTCGTATCTTATATTCTTGTTTGTTAAATGTTTTAATGATTTTGTTAAACAAAATTCAATATAATTTCACTTCAAAATCATACACAGAAATATTAAAAAGCCGTTTTATGAGCTAATTTGCATAAAAAGATGTTTTTGTACGCTATTATTCAAAAAGTCGCTCACAAAAGTCCGGATAATTTTGTTTAATATTTTTCAAAAAAAAGTTCAACAAAAATTTGGAATTTTGTTTAAGCCTTCGTAGCTTTGTACTCAACAAAAACTACTAAACAAAACAAAACTATGTCTACTACTGAATTCTACACTACGGTCGAAAACTTGAACAGTGTTTTGCGCCCCTTCGCTCTTCGATTGACTAAAAACTCGGAAGATGCAAATGACCTCTTGCAGGAAACAGCTCTGAAAGCGATGTTGAACAGAGAAAAGTTCTCGGAAGGTACAAACTTGAAAGCATGGCTTTACACGATTATGCGCAATACATTCATTACAAACTATCAGCGCGTTGTTCGCCGAGGGACTTTTATTGATACTACCGATAATTTGCATTATATTAACACTTCCGAAACGGTTTCAAACGATGCTTACAACAATTTTCTGCGCAATGACCTCACAGTCGCGCTCGAAAGCGTTGATAAGATTTACAGTCAGCCGTTTATGATGTATTTCACGGGTTTTAAATACAATGAAATCGCCGATACTCTTCATATT
Source organism: Bacteroidota bacterium (assembly GCA_052033485.1). GTDB lineage: Bacteria > Bacteroidota > Bacteroidia > Cytophagales > Bernardetiaceae > JBPOJO01. The sequence goes on from JBPOJO010000601.1 coordinate 1,118, forward strand.
CCGCTCGGAACGGTGAAAAATCGCATTCATATTGCCCGCAAAATATTGCAAGAAAAACTTGTCATGTATGCCTAAACCGGCAATTTTTGAAATAAATCTCAACGTTTATTGAAAATGTCAAATCACTTTGAGCAAAATTTTAGTATTTATTGTTTTAAAACACTTTAAACCGTGTCTTAAAATTTGATTAAGATTTTTGAGATATTAACACGAAAACTACTGCTGCTTTTATTACTGATTGCTTTTTTAACTTTTCTTGTTTTGTGTTTTTAATTGTTATTGGGGCATTTTTTTTGAAAATAATTAACTTTGCAAATTGAAATTTGTATTTTTTTGAAAATTGAAGATTTCCGAAAAAAACATTACTGCCTGTAAATCGCTGATTTTAAGTGATTAATGTAGGCGAAAGTGATTTTTTATCGGCGAAAAAAAATATTTTTTTTTCAATATTTCAACAAAAAAACTTTGCTTACCGGCTTAAAAAAATCAAAAACATGAAAGTTCTCATTATCGGTTCGGGACTTGGCGGTTTATCAACTGCGCTCCGTTTAAGTCATTTAGGACATGAAGTTCAAATTGTCGAAAAATATCATCAAGCAGGCGGCAGGCTTAATCAACTCAAACAAGACGGTTTTTCTTTTGATTTGGGTCCGTCTCTGTTCAGCATGAGTTATGAATTTGACGAACTTTTTCGCTCAGTGGGTGAA
>JBPOJO010000452.1:0-5413 GCA_052033485.1 Bacteroidota bacterium
CAGGCAAGGCGTTATTGATGTGCGAAAAATGTGTTTGAGGCAAAAACAGAGGCAGGAAAATTTTCTTTGCGAAAGCGGCAGTAGCCGGGTTCATAATTTTGAAAAATTATCCCCTTTCGACTCATCATTTCGTACCCCGCCGTTGCCTGTGTCCTCGCAAGCGACTTTTTCAAGATGCACCGCAAGTCGTTTGTGGAGACACAAGCAACGGCGGTCAGATTTATTTTCACAATTAAATTTGAACAAATACTTAGAAAAATTGATTTTTCAGACTCATACTGAAAAAAAACACCGGTAAAATGTTAAAATTCACGCTCATCATGCTTGTATATTTCTGTACTTAAAAAAAATGCAAAAAAGCCAAATAAAATTTTGCAATAAGAATATTTTAGCTAATTTTGCACCGCTCACCCAATCAGTGGATATTATGGCTAACTCTTTCAAATTAGATAAAATTGACCGCAAAATACTTGATATTTTGCAACGCAACGGTAAAATTACCAATGCGCAACTGTCCAAAGAAGTAAATTTGTCGCCCGCGCCGACTTTGGAGCGCGTCAAAAAGTTGGAAACCTCCGGCTTTATCGAAAACTACTACGCGAAACTCAATCCGCCGAAATTAGGGTTGACCGTTACAACTTTTCTGAGCATTAAACTCTCTAAACACAATCCCGAAAATACGGACGAATTCGTGCAAAGGGTCGCCGAAATTGACGAAGTCGTTGAGTGTCATTACATTACAGGCTCTTCCGATTATTTGTTAAAGGTTGTTACGCGCGACATTCAAGCGTATCAGGAATTGATTCAGACCAAAATCGGAAAAATTGACGGCATTGACAATATGCAAACCATGGTCGTGCTGAGCACACCGAAAGACAGCAATGTTTTGCCGATTTACGACGATATTCCCGAAATTCCGATTAATAACGGCTTAAAAACGGTATAAATTTTACGTTTCAATTTTAAAAAAATTGAACAAACAGTTTTTTTTTACAGACTTTTTTCCGTAAAGATGCTTTTTTGCCGGCAAACACTTAATTTTGCGCAAAAATTGCACTATGAAAAATAATTTGTCGTTAATTTTTTGGCTTTTTGCCGCCTTTTTGCTTTTCTCTTGTGATAAAAAGCAAAACACGGAATCTACCGAATACGTTGAGCCGAAACGCCCTGATTATTCACTTGTTATCAAAGGAAAAGTGGATAAAAAAGTAGAATTCGGACAAATTCGACTTTTCAAAATTGACCCTCAAAACCCGTCGGGCGAGTTTCTTTCGAGCAAATCACCCGACGGCGAGGGTAATTTTGAATTTAAAGTAACAGTTTTGCAGCCTTCCTATTATGTCCTGCAATTCTTCGAAGAACAGGTCGTACATTTTGTTTTGAGCAAAAGCGACATTAATGTTGCTGCCGAAGGGGTGCGAAACGGTAAATTTGAACTTTCCGGCTGCCGCGACTCCGATTATTTTGAAGAATTTATTGCCTTAAAAACGGATATTGAGGGAAAATCGAAAACGATGCAAGCCGAGGAACACAAAAAGTATCGCATCGAAAAAGCAACGGAATTTGTTAATAAAACAAAAAACTCCATTGTTTCACTGCTCGGCTTGGATTTTTTTGAATTTAAAGATGAAGCGCAGAAAAAAATTGTTGCCGAACAATTAGAATACCTCAAAAAAACTTTCCCCGGAAACCCTTTTGTCGCAAAATTTGACAGTAATTTTAACAATGTCAAAGTCCCCGAAAAAGGCGATGTTGCCCCTGATATTGACCTCGTTTCCGAAAAAGGAACGGTCAAATTGTCTTCATTCAGAGGTAAATACGTGCTTTTAGATTTTTCAAAATTCAAAGACACCCTGCTCACGGATAACGAATTTTTAGCGAAGGCGTATGAAAAATACAAGCCGAAGGGTTTTGAAATTATCACTGTTTCGATGGACCCGCTCGAATTTGATTGGCAATGGGGTGCATTTTTGCAAAACTCCATCACATGGACGGGCGTGCGGGACATGTCTGAAGAAAAATTAGAATCCCCTTCCGCAAAAAAATACGGTGTCAATCCCGCCCGCACGCCGCAAACTTTTTTGATAAATCCCGAAGGAGTTATCATTTCGAAAGATGTACGCGGAAAAAATATTTTTACAGTTTTGGATAAAATTTTTGAAGAAAAGCAGCCGTAGAGCAATACATTTATTTTGCCGCTTTACGATTCATTCCCTTTCGGGTGATAATTTCGTATTTTTTTGCAACGCGATTTTCCAAAATCGTGCAGGCGAATCGAAATTTTGCCCAATATTTTACCCGAAAGGGAATAAATTGTCCGATTACTTATTGTACTGTAAGCAAGTAATTTGCAGTACAATATTTTTCACACCGCTTTATTCTTCGGCAATTTTCTTTTTAGCCTCGTCCCAAAAACTGCGAAAAATTCCGAAAGAAGACGGAATGTTACATTCGAAAGCAATGCCGTGTTTTTTGGCAAAAACGGCAAAACCGTAAGCCGCACTTTTGGCAACTTCCGCGCCGTTCATAACCGAAGTAAAACGAAAATTTTCCGATTTTTGTTGATTTTTGAGTTCGGCAATTACTTCAAATCCGTCTGCAATGAGGGTAAATTTGACAGTATTCAGCTCTTCAACAGGAATAAATTTTTTTGCGTTTCCCCACAAAATTCCGCGTTCCGTAACAGTGCATTCGTCCGTAATGAGGTTCACGGACAAGTTTTTTACCAAAGCGGCGGGTATTAAAAAGCCGGTATTAGAAAATATCGGTCTGCTTGTAAAATACAATTTTGATTCCGGCAAAAACACAGTTGCGGTCGGGTATTTTGCCTTTGAAAGTTTTTCCAACCAAGAATAATCATTGACAGTCAAGTGTTTACGCGCAGCGTCAGTTGCGTAAAATCCGACCAAAAAACCTTCGTACCATTTTGAAGACAAAAAAACAAGCGCGTATTTTTCAGCAATTTTACTTGCAATTTGCGCCATTTTTTTCAAATCACTCAAATCGTATGCCGCAAAATATTCTCTGCCGAGTTTGTAAATTTTTTCATCATGAGTAATGGCAAGGTATTCGGCGCGGCGGCTGTTATTATGCCCGTCATCATCTGTAAGCACGACTAAAACCGCCTTCACATTCGATTCGGCTATGAATTTTTGTTTAAAATTTTCTGAAAACAATTTTTCATACAAATTTGCACGTTTCAAAATTCCACGCGTTTGAATTTCCCAATGCGAAAAATCAAATAACCAAGAGGACATCAGGGCGAAAAAAACACCGAAAATCGCAGGATAAACAGAACTCGCCAAAATTGCTCCGGCAGCGGATAACAGTGCTATCAAGAGAAAAAGGGAAGGCAAAAAAATATTTTCCCAAAATGAAGCCCTAAAAACGTGCAAAACATCATATTTTACGGTCAAATTCATCGGCAGAGCGTCGGGAAATTCGCTCAAGATTTCCGACTGACCGCAATGTTTCGCACCCATGTATTGCCAACTTGACAGCAAAAATGAGGAAGAACAGGCTTTACAAAAAACCACCTCATCGCCCGCTCTGAAAAAGTCAGCCGTAACGGGGTCTTTCCTGTTTTCTTTGAGAAATTTTTGATGCAATTCAGCATCAATGATAAAAGTTTTCATCGCAAGGGCGGTAAAATTTACAAACAGTGCTAAAAATACTTTGCCAATGTACAAAAAAAAGACCAATTAAAAAAAATAAGTATTTGTTAAAATTATTTGTGAAAATAAATCTGCCCGCCGTTGTTTGTATCCTCACAAACGCCCTCGTGATACGGTAGATTTTTTTGCCGTTGTTTGTGTCCTCACAAACGACCTCGTGATACGGTAGATTTTTTAAATTAATTTTTGGTTTCAAAAATCCAAGCCGCTTACTCGCATTCCAAACCATAAAGTTGCATTTGAAACAGGAAAAGGGCGGTATAAGTGGTCAAAAAAATACTCATAAGCCGTAAAAACGCGCCCTACCGCACGTTCTCCGAATAATTTTATGCCCAACTCGGCGCGATAATTAGCTTTCAGCGGCGAATCATCTGAAAAAACTACCGGATTTACCCAACAAAGCCCATAAACAGCCCAATTTTGCAACACTTTTCGCTCTGCCTGCATCGTCAGCAAAGTCGAAAAACGGGCATTATTCCACGATTGTTTTTTGTTTCCGTAGGGAAAACGGCTGTCATAATGCACCAAGTACCATTCAGCCCTCAAAGATGTTAAAAAACTCCAATTTTCACCCGATTTTTTTTCAAAAGAAATGCCGGCAAATGTTCCGTTGAGAATTATCACGCGCGATTCGGGAAAAAAACGCTTGGTCGTATCCCAAACAATCGGTTCGCCGTTGTCAATATCATGTTTGGAGCGGTGCTGAAAACCAAACTGAAAAATGCCGTTTTTATGCCGTTTTGCCCAAGAAAATTCTTCCATCCAAACGGCAGTTTTCGGATTGAAACCGATGTCGTTGTATTGGTCGGCATTGATTTCTTGTGAGGCTTGAAAAATGATAAAATGTCTTTTTTTTTGCAAAAGAACAACTCTTTCCGCAAAAAATGCCCCCCATGCAAGCTCATCTTTATGCGAAAAAACGCCTTTTGAGTTTTGCATAAGGGCTGAAACATAAGGAAAAATCTTAATTTTTGCACTTGAATCAGCCGGAAGGCGCAAATGTACATAACGGCTGCCGAGCACTTGTCCCGTAAGTTCGCCCGCCGCTGCAAACAAAAGTAAAAATAAAACGACAGAAAGCTGCCCGAAAAATTTCATGATGATGCTCCGTAATTTTGCGAAAGTTGAAAAGAAAAACAGAAAAAAACAAGCCGATAAAATTTTTTGTATCGGCTCAATAAAATTACATTTGCAAAAAATCTTAGTCTGCAAAGGCTTTTTTCTTGAAAAAAATGATTACAAGAATCGTCAGAATGACTTTCAGACCCGAATGTTGCGAAGATTTTCGGGCACATTTCGAAAAAATAAAACCGCTTGTGCGCGGTTTTGAGGGCTGTTTATTTTTGGAATTGTATCATGATTGCGAAAATCCGCAAGTAATGATAACGTTCAGCCGTTGGCGTTCGGAGCAGGATTTGGAAAATTACCGTCATTCGGAAGTTTTTGCTAAAATTTGGCGAGAAACCAAACCCATGATGGCGGAAAAAACTTTTGCTTTCAGCATGGATAAAATTTCGGAGGCATAAGATATACGAAAAAAATTCTTTTTTATTTGAATTTTTGTATATTTCGGAGCACACTTAAACATCTACACCATGACGTTTTACGAATCCCCCTTTCAAAAAATCTCTTACGACGCAGAGAATCAAATCATTTTTCAGGAATATTTTGCTCAATCGGCTGAATTGACCGATGATTTGCTCAAAAAAGATTTAACACAACTCGCCGAATTTGCGCAC
>JBPOJO010000493.1:0-1617 GCA_052033485.1 Bacteroidota bacterium
ATTCATCAACGCTAATTGTTTGACATTCAGGAACTTGCGCCTTAAACCAAGTCATTATTTCTTCTTGATATCCGCCTTGAAATTTTTGCGTCAGCAATGCAAAATGTTTATTTGAATGGGCATAATCTTTTACAAAAAGAGCATATTGTCTGAGCTGTTTCCGTGCAGTTTCAATACTGTTGTCCAAATTAATAACTTGCAAAATCACTGTTTTTTCACTGTTTTGACAAAGTACCTTGTAAGGTTTTTTGTTTTTTTGTAATAAAATATCACCTAAAATCAGTTGATTATCTTGTCTGTTCAACGATTTTAGTTTGTCAAAGACGAGCCGTTTTAAATCAATTTTTTCTCCCAAAAATTTTCGCGCAAAAAAATCAAAATCTTTGAGAGAAAGCAAAATGCGTTGCGCCTGCCCAAACTGAATCAAACCGTTGCTGTAACGATGCAAATAATCCATGTATTGCGGACTAAAAAACTCCTTTTGACTCTGTACTTTCTCAGCTAAATTTTCCATTGCCGCCCTTATCAGTTTTGCAGAGCCAATATTGCCAAGCAGGACACTTGCTTGAATTTTGTTTTCGGCATAGCGAAAAATTATTTTTTCGTCAATAAAAAACAAAATTCCGCCTACCAATTTTTCGGCACTAATTGAATTGGTTTCAAAAAAAACAGGAATGTAATATGGTTTTTGAATTTCTTGTTTTTTCATAAAGTTTGAATGATTTTTTTTATTTTATGCCACCGAAAGGGCGATTTCAAAAAGTGATACAAACTGTCGTTCAGATGCTCATTGACATACCATTCCTCGGGCAAATGCTTTTGCATTGTTTCCAAAATATTTTGTGTATCAATCTGCTGACATTCATTGATAAAGCAGTCCGCCCAATCAGAAAAGTTAAAGTGGGGCATATAGAGCATAAAAGAGCGAAAATAATCGGACTTAATCAGTTTATTTTCAGCTGAAACAGGCATTTTATCCGACAATATGCCTGTATTGCTTTGCCCGCCAAATGCAAAAGCGTGGTCAAACGCTAAAATTTGACTTCCTTCAAAAGTACGCGAAAAAATAGGTTTCAGAAGTAAGTTATAATTGCAGCCTCCTGTTTCTATTTTTTTCCCTCTGTCCGCATTGTCTACCCAAATATCAAAAATTGCAATTTTAATTAAATCCATTGGGTTGGCTATTCTTTTGAATTTTTCTTGACTGTCAATAATTTCAAAATCCATAACTAATTGACTGTTAGGAATTTCTTTTGAAGCAAAACAAATTTTATCGGCTTTCGCGTAACGTCTGTTCGCCTTAAGTTGTTTACTTTCAAAACTGCCGTCTATTAATTTCACCAAAGCAATCGGCGGAACGGGAATTGACAATTCTTGCAACAATACAGCGCAAAAAACCTCATAAATCAAAAAGTTAAATTCTTGAGAATCAAAACTTTTGCCGCTTCTGTATTTGAGATAATAAACCTCATTATCGGAACAAATAAACTGAATTTGGCTATGTCCGTCAGTTTCTGTTTCACGCAAAAGCTGAATGGTTTCTAAACGCGGCAGCATACATTTCTCAGATTAAAAATCAAATATACAACAAAATCCTCAAAAATAAGGCTTAAATTG
>JBPOJO010000803.1:0-10339 GCA_052033485.1 Bacteroidota bacterium
ATTTAGGATAAAAATCAATATTTTTGTTAAAATTATACTTTTGACATTGTTATTTGTTTCCGGTTTTACATTTGATTTTGTCAACCAATTGCCTTATTTAGATGAATATATCCCTTTTTATTTAAAAGCATGTTTAAATGTTCCGTTTTGGGACGTAAAACGCGGGCTGATTGAATGGTATTGGCTTTCGTTTTTTATTGTTTTTATTGAGGAAGAAAAAAACAAAGAATTTCCAATGTGGGCAGTGATATTGTTGTGTGTAATTTCTATTTCGAACGCTCCTGCGGCTTTAATAACGGGTTTTTTGCTGAATGTTTGGTACTGTTTCAGGTATTCAAAAAAGAAAATATTTTTTTCAAACATTTTATTGACAGCCATTTTTTTGGCAGGCTTGTTTTTGCTCCTTTTCTTTTTTCGCGTTCATTTTGCATTTGAATTTGTGCGAGACGACATCAGCGAAAGGCTTTTTTCTCACCCGCTTTATTATCTTATTGATGTTACGAAAACAGCTTTTTTACGTATTTATTCATTTTCGGCTTCATTTATGCCTTTTGTAATTTTCATTTATTGGGCTGCAAAAAAATATTTTTCATGGAATTTCGTCATTTTATTACTGTTGCTGCTTTTTTCATCTGCATTTTTCGGTGCGTTGACGTACCAACAAAATTGGAGTCAATTTTTTAACGTTCCTTCATTTCCCATATTTCGTTTATGTATTATTTTTTCATTAATCGCCGTTTTTGAGCTGAATTCAAAACCCTTAAAATATGTCATTCTATGTTCGGGGATATTTTTATCAGTGTATGCCGTAAAAAATTTTACTGAATGGAGCGATAAGCGTTTAGTCGCAGAACAAGATTTTTCTGATTCATTTATTGAAAAAATTAAAATCAATGAGACAAGCGATTATTGTTTTGGCGTATTTTGGAAAGGGAAAAAAGAGATTTTAAGCTATTCGCAAAGTCCGTCGTATAATATTTTTGCATCAAAACTGCATTTTTCTTTGTCAAAAATAATAATTTTAAATTTTTCAGACATAAAAGCCTTACAAGAAGCGAGTTTTATGGATAAAATACTTGCCTCTTATATTTCAAACGAAGCAGTTTACTACTTGCATAAGGCGGAGGGGAAATCAAAAGCACAGCGTAGTGAGAAAGAATTTTATTTTAGTTTTTTCAAAAAAATGAACATTAAATTTGTAATTCTTGACAATGACGCGGAAGTGCCTGAGTATGTTTTTGAATACTTCAATGGTGAAAGGGTAGTAGATGCTAAATCAGGTACGGTTTTGATAAAGAAAAAATAGCTAAAAAAGAACCGTGAGTCCAAAAAAACTCGTACAACCCTGTCAAAAAATGCAGCAAAATTGCGCGCTTTTGCGATTGCAGTCGTAAAAGATGAGATATTTTTGAAGGAAATTTTGTAAAATTGTTGTAGTTTTGTGGAAGTGTTGTAAAATAAAACAAGCGTATTTATTCAACAGAAAAAAATGAAAAACAAAGCTTTAATCATTGGTGCAAATGGTTTTTTAGCACAAGAACTCGCTCAAAAACTATCAGAACGCGAAGAAGTGACAGCAGTTTATCATACTAATATAGGTAAAATAAACAATTTTTTTTTCAAAAATCAATATCTCGTTAGTGATTTGGAAAAAATATCAGCTAATTTTGATACTGTTTATCTCTTAGCTTCTTTCGTACCGTACGGCGCGATGAACTCACCTGATTTTCGATTCATTGCGGCTAATGTTGATTTAGTCAGTCGTACTGTGAAACATTTTTCCGATTCACGTTTAGTTTTTGCTTCAAGTGTTGCGGTTTATGGAAATAACTCGAACATCCCTTTAAATGAAAGCTCTGATTTTTGTCAGCCTTCACGCTACGGTTTATCAAAAATTGCAGGAGAAGCAATCGTTCAAAATCATAAAAAATTTGCAGTTGTGCGTTTTTCATCTTTGTATGGGAAAAACATGAAAAGATGTACTTTTTTGCCCATAATTGCCGACGCTGCTTTAAACGGAAAAAAAATAACACTTTTGGGTGACGGCAGCCGAAAGCAAGATTATTTTCATGTGGAAGATGCGGCTAATTTTTGTATTGCAGCAGCACAAAATCAGGAAAATAACGTTTTTTTGGGCGTAAGCGGAGAATCCATCAGCAATCTTGAGGCTGCCTTGATGATGAAAAAATATTTACCCGACACGGAAATTCAATTTCATGGCACCGATAATTCGCCTTCTTTTGTGTATGATAATAATTTTTCAAAAAATAAATTGAACTTTACAGCTAATCACCATTTATCTAAATCAATTCAAACTTTGATTAAAAATGAATAAATTTAATATTTTGATTACGGGAATTGGCGGGAATGTAGGGCAGGGAATTTTGCGAAATTTGCAAAGTACCGGCTACAATTTGAATCTGATAGGGTGTAACGTCAGTAAACTTTCGGCAGGCAATCACCTTTGCGATACTGTTTATGAGGTTCCTTATGCTTATGACGCAGACTACATTCCTCGAATGTCTGAAATTTGCCAAAAAGAACAGATTCACATGGTTTTGCCCTCAACCGACTATGAAGTTTACTTTCTAAGCTTAGCTAAAAAGCAATTTAATGCCGTTATTCCTGTTTCAGAGCCGGAAACTAACATTTGTTTTTTAGACAAATTCAAAACTTGGCAACTTTTTAGTTCTCACAACATTCCATTTGCAGAATCTTTTATACCTTCAGAATATGATAATCGCTTTTCGGATTTCATTTTAAAACCCCGAGAAGGAAGAGGCTCGCGAGGCATACACCTGAATCATCAAGAATGGAAAAATTTTTCAGATGATTATATGATTCAAAAATTGCATAAAGGCAAAGAAATTACAACAGCCTTTTATGTTAATCGTTTTGGAAAATTGCACGGATTAATTACCTTTGAGCGAGAATTACAGGCAGGAGCCACTACCTTTTGCGAAGTTTGCGACCTGTATGATGTTAAAATGCTTGAAATTATTGAAAAAATAATGCAAATTCTTTGCATTAAAGGCTCATGTAATATTCAAGCTATTGTAGACAATGAAACAGGTCAGATTATGCCTTTTGAAATCAACGGAAGGATTTCCGGAACTAACTCCATTCGCGCTCAATTTGGTTTCAAAGATGTTCAATATTATGCAGATGAGTATTTATTTGACAAAACACTTGAACCTGTACAGTTGAAAAAAGGGTGTGCTGTTCGTATTTTGACCGATGTAATATTTCCTGACATTTCGTTAAACGAATTATTAAACAAACACAACGAACACTACTTATTCTAAAAAAATGGACGTTAGTTATATTTTTTTTGATGTCGCAAACACTTTGCTCTATAAGCCTGATTTGTTTGTAAATATTCAAAAGGTTTTGGAAAAACGCGATATTCATATTTCGCAGGCTGATTTACAAAATAAACACAAACTAATCAGTGAGTTGATGACATTTCCCGATAAAACTTCCAAAGAATTTTATCGGGAATTTAATCGCGAGTTTTTATTATCATTCGGCATTTTTCCCGACGAAACGCTCACAGACGAAATTTTTTCTGCTTGCACATACCTTGCTTGGAAAGCTTTTGAAGATGTTTCATGCCTTGATTCGGTCAAAATTCCTGTCGGTATTATTTCTAATTGGGATAAAAGTCTGCCCGAAAAACTTACGCAGTACATTTCTTTTAAATTTTCGACTGTGTTTGCGTCCGAAATGACAGGCTTAAAAAAACCTGATGTAGCTTTTTACAGGCACGTTCTGCAAACAGTGAATTTGAAACCTGAAGAAGTGCTTTATGTCGGAGATTCAATAAAGTTAGATATGATACCTGCGCAAAAATCAGGAATGAAAACTTTACTTTTGGATAGACATGATTTTTATCCGCATTACTCATCGGAAAAAATTAAAAATTTATTTGAAATTACTCCTTTCTTGTAAAAATATATGAAAAACGACCAACTTTTATCTTTAATTGTGCCTGTATATTTCGAAGAAGAATGTATTGAACAATTTTTGCTTGAAACGATTGACGTTTTAAATAAAAATAACATTCTTTATGAAATTGTTTTCGTTGACGACGGCAGTACAGACCGCACTGTTGAAATGATAAAAAAAGCAGCGGCTGAAAACCAAAATCTTAAATTGATTGAATTTTCCTACAATCACGGAAAACAAGCCGCTTTGACGGCAGGAATTGCACATGCAAAGGGCGATTTTTTGCTCATGATGGACCCTGATTTACAAGACCCTCCGACTGAGATTCCGCGATTCATTGAAAAAATAAAAGAAGGCTATGATTTGGTTTTTGGTGTTCGCAAAGAAAAAAAAGATACCCCTCTTAATGTTCTTTTTTCCAAAATATTTTGGTGGACTTTGGAGCGGTTTACGGGCTTAAAATTGCCGCGAGGCGTTGCCGTTATGCGAATTTTTAGCCGCAAGTTTGCGCAACAGTTTTTGCGGTATGGCGAATCAAGTCGCTTCATTGAGGGTATCTTCATGCACATAAGCATGCGCAGAACTGAAATTTTGATAGCGCAAAGACCCCGTTTCGCGGGTGTCAGTAAATTTAATTTTAAAAGAAAAATGAATTTGGCGATTGATGCCATTCTTGATTTTTCGGATTTACCGCTCAAAACAATAATAAGACTTGGTTTTTACATGGTTTTTTTGAGCTTTTTAGCAATATTGTGCATTGTAATTGCTAAATTATTTTTCATAGATTTTCAAATCGGTTGGGTTTCGGTCATGAGCATGATGATTTTGGGCTTTGGTATTCAATTGATTTTTATGGGTTTAATCGGCATTTACGTCGGTAAAATCTATAAAGAAGTTAAGCGAAGACCAATCTATTCTGTTAAAAATACGACAAACACAGAAGAAAAATGAAAAAATTAGCTATTATCGGAAGCGGAGATTTAGGGCAGCTCATGGCTTTTCACGCTAAATCTTGCGGCTATGAACCTGTGGGTTTCTATGATGATTTCAAAAATATAGGTGAAAAAACGAAAGACGGCTTGCCTATTTTAGGCAAAATTGATGCTGTTGAGGCTGATTTTTACCAAAATAAATTTGAAGAAATCATTATTGCAGTCGGTTACAAGCATTTGAGTTTTAAGGAAAATTTGTTTTGGAAATTGTCCGAAAAAAAGATTCCGATGGCAAACTTGATACATCAATCAGCTTATTTAGCAGAAAATGTTCAATTCGGCAGTGGCATTTTTATTTTGCCTTCTTGTGTTTTGGATTCGGGTGTTAAGCTCGGAAACGGCGTTTTGCTGAATGCAGGCGCGTGCATAGCACATGACACTCATATAGGAGACTTTTCTTTTGTCGCGCCCGCAGTTGCATTAGCAGGGTTCATTCAAGTTGGAAAACGCTGTTTTATCGGCATTAATGCCACCCTGATTGACAATTTAAAAATCGTTGATGACGTTAAAATAGCCGCCGGGGCAGTTGTGGTAAAGAGTATTGATTTTGAAGGCTTGTACGCCGGATGTCCTGCAAAAAAAATTAAATAAAATTCTGCAACAAAATGATAACATTCAACAAACCCTACATGACCGGCAAGGAATCGCACTATATTTATCAGGCGGTTCACGACAAGGGGCATATCTCCGGCAACGGCTTTTTCACCAAAAAATGCCAAAGTTTTTTTGAAGAAAAATTTAACTTTAAAAAATGCCTGCTTACCACCTCTTGTACAGATGCTCTTGAAATGGCGGCAATTTTGATGGATTTACGCGAAGGCGATGAAGTCATTATGCCCTCTTACACCTTCGTTTCGACCGCAAATGCTTTCGTTCTCCGCGGTGCAAAAATTGTTTTTGCCGACAGCAATCCGCTCGAACCCAATATTGATGCTGAAAGCATTGAAAACCTTATTACGCCGCGAACCAAAGCGATTGTCGTTGTACACTACGCAGGCGTAGCTTGCGAAATGGATAAAATCTTAGATATTTGTCGCAGAAACGGGCTTTTTCTTGTGGAAGATGCCGCACAAGCTATTGATGCCTATTATAAGGCTAAAGCCTTAGGTAGTTTTGGACATTTTGCCGCTTTTTCTTTTCACGAAACTAAAAATATTATTTCGGGAGAGGGCGGAATGTTGGTTATCAATGATGAAAAATACATCAAAAGAGCCGAAATTATTTGGGAAAAAGGCACTAATCGCTCGGCTTTTTTTCGCGGTGAAGTCGACAAATACGGTTGGGTTGATGTAGGCTCGTCCTTTTTGCCCTCCGATATGATTGCGGCTTTTCTTTTTGCACAATTGGAAGAATTGGAGAATATTCAAAATCGCCGCCGATACATTTGGAATCTTTATGCCGATTTGTTGCAAAAATTGCCCGAAAAAAATAACATTCTTTTGCCCTTTATACCCGACTTTGCGAGCAATAATGCACACATGTTTTACTTGATTTGTAAGGATTTAACGCAACGAACTGCCTTACTTGCCCATCTCAAATCAAACGGCATTTACGCGGTTTTTCACTATCTTTCCCTGCATAAAAGCCCCTTTTACGCGAATAAGCACGACGGGCGCGAACTCAGGAATTGCGACCGATATGCAGATTGTTTGCTGCGTTTGCCGTTTTTCTACGAATTAAGCGACGAGCAAACGGCGTTTATAGCAGAGAAAATTTTGGAGTTTCGTTAATTTTTTTGAACCCAAGCATTTCGCAATTTGAGTTGTCAAAAAATGGAAACTCTTTAGCCGGTTTGCCCAAGAATGTAGCGAGAGCTTTAGCCGGCGACCTACATTTGCTTGTTGCAGGATATTTTCCTCCAAGAAAGCAAGTAAAAGCTCGCGGTACACTCCGGCTAAATAATTTCAAAAAATGAATATAATCGCCTTTGTTTTGTGCCTTTCTCATAACAGTCGTTTGTGAAGACACAAACAACGGCAGCGTCGTTTGCAAAGACCAAACAACGGCAGTGTGATAATTTCGTATTTACCTGTTTTTGTTGTGATAATTTTTATATTTAAAAAGTTTTTTATGAATGTTGAAACTTACGCCGACAATCTGTTTGTTCAAGACGGTTTGTTTTTTTCAAAAAATAAAACTGAAATTTCCTATCCCGAAGAAGGGAATGTGCATTGCGCTCAAATTGAAGACAGTAGTTTTTGGTTTAAGCACAGAAACAAGTGTATAGAAGCGGTTGTGCAAAAATACGGTCAAAAAAGAGTTTTTTTTGATGTCGGAGGCGGAAACGGCTTTGTCGCCAAAGGCATACAAGCGTCAGGAACAGAAGCGATTTTGGTTGAGCCGGGGATAAACGGCTGTTTGAACGCGCAAAAAAGAAAAATTAAAACTATCATTTGTTCGACTTTGGAAGATGCGGGTTTTTTCCCCGACAGGCTGCCCGCAGTCGGTTTGTTTGATGTTGTAGAGCATATTGAAGATGATATTTCTTTTTTGAAACAAATTCACCGTTATTTAGAAAATGAGGGCTTGATTTATATTACGGTGCCTGCCTACAAATTGCTATGGTCGGCTGATGACGATTATGCAGGGCATTTTAGGCGGTATACGCTTGCCGAGATGGAGCAAAAACTGACTTCTTTGGGCTTTGATATGCTCTATTCAACCTATATTTTTTCAATTTTGCCTTTACCGATTTTTTTGATGCGAACTTTGCCGAGCAAATTTTTAAAAACCAAATCGCCCTCCGATTTGGATAAAATCAAAGATGAACACGGCGAAAAGTCCTCCTTGCTCAATGATTTATTGAATAAGCTTTGGCAATGGGAATTGCGGCAAATAAATGCAGGGAAAAAAATACCTTTCGGCGGAAGTTGTTTGTTGGTTGCAAAAAAGAAATAATATGATGATTTATAGTTGTTTATGTCAAAAATTGACGGTATATGCAATCAAAAAACAGGAACATCTAAGATTTCGGCTGAGCAATTTTTTAACCATTTTGGATTTAGTGTATGCAAATATTCAAATGCACAAATATTCAAAAAAATATTTTCCGAAAAAAAAAGTAATTTTGCGAAAAAATTTTACAATATATTTGCAAAAACAAATATGAAAATTTGTTTTTCACAAATATAGTTTTTAAATTTCGCTGTTCTGTAATCAAAATTCGGAAAATGGACAAATTTTCATACATCTCAAATGCGGAGGTTGCCTATATTGACAGCCTGTATCAAGCCTATAAAGCGAATCCCGATTCGGTCGACAGTTCTTGGGGACGCTTTTTTGAGGGCTTCGACTTTTCTCTTGCCCGTTTCGGCGACGAAGAAGCTGCCGCTGCAACAACAGAATCGGGTAAAGGCGGTACGCTCGACGAAAAAAAATTGCTCAAAGAATTGAGCGTTTTCAGACTCATTAAGTCCTATCGCGCCCGCGCACATTTTCAATCCAAAACAAACCCAATTCGTCCGCGCAAAGACCGTCACGCAAGGTTAAACCTCGCTGATTTCGACCTCTCGGACAATGATTTAGAAAGTAATTTTCTCGCAGGTGCCGAAATCGGTATGTCAGGCGCGAAATTGAAAGATATTTTGGCAACGCTCAAAAAGATTTATGAAGGACCGATTGGCTTTGAATACGGTCCTGTTCGCGACCCCGAAATTCGCGATTGGTTTATCCGAAAAGTTGAAAAAGAGTTTTTGCAATATTCGCCGTCTGCGCAATCCAAAAAAAGAATTTTAGAAAAACTCAACGAAGCCGTTGTTTTTGAAAATTTCTTGCACACCAAGTATGTCGGTCAAAAACGTTTTTCTTTGGAAGGCGGAGAAGCGACTATTCACGCGCTTGACACTGCTATCAACCGCGCCGCCGATTTAGGTATGGAAGCCGTTGTTATCGGCATGGCGCACCGCGGTCGTCTGAACGTTTTGGCGAATACGATGCGCAAACCCTACGACAATATTTTTGAAGAATTTGACGGCACAAAACTGCTCGACGAGAGTGAAGGCGACGGCGACGTAAAATACCACATGGGCTACAGTTCGGAAGTCCTCACGCCCGCCGGAAAAAAAGTTTCCATGCGTTTGATTCCCAATCCTTCCCACCTCGAAGCCGTGAACCCCGTTGTCGAAGGTGTGGCGCGTGCGCAGATTGACGCAATTTACGCCGGCAACAAACATAAAGTTTTGCCGATTCTCATACACGGAGACGCGGCGGTTGCGGGACAAGGCATTGTGTACGAAACGATTCAAATGTCCGAATTACCGGCGTATGATACGGGCGGCACGATTCACATCGTCATCAACAATCAGGTCGGTTTTACGACTGATTATTCCGAATCGCGTTCTTCTAACTATTGTGCCGATATTTCGCAAATTTTGGAAGCTCCGCAGCTCCATGTCAACGGCGACGATGCGGAAGCAGTTGCTTTTGCAATGGAACTTGCCGCAGAATATCGCCAAAAATTCCAAAAGGACATTTTTATTGATATTCTTTGCTATCGCCGACACGGGCACAACGAAAGTGATGAACCGCGTTTTACACAACCTGTTCTTTACAAAACAATTGACAAACACATCAATCCGCGCGACATTTATGCTCAAAAATTAATCGCGCAGGGGATTATTTCTAAAGCTGATTTTGAAAAATACGATTCCGATTTTCGCAATCTTTTGCAAGAGCGTTTGAATTTTGTCAGAAATAAACCTCTTGTCGTTTCTTGCCATCACCTCGAACAAGAATGGTTGCTTTTGCGCCGCGCAGAAGCTGTTGATTTTGAAAAATCGCCCATGACAGGCATTACGCCCGCGATGGTTGATAAAATTGCCAAAGCCATAACGACATTGCCCGAAGGTTTTAAACCGATTAAACAAATTGAAAGAACCATCGAAGACCGCAAAAAACAATTCAGTACGGACAAAAAATTGAATTGGGCTTCGGCAGAATTGCTCGCTTACGGTTCTTTGTTGATGGACGGAAAAATTGTCAGAATGACCGGACAAGACGTTCAAAGGGGAACTTTTTCGCATCGCCACGCTGTCGTACGCGATACGGAAACCAACGAAGCCTATAATTTTTTAAATAATATTGCGCCCGAACAGAAATATCCTTTCATGTCGCATAATTCTTTGCTCTCCGAATACGGCGTTTTGGGTTTTGAATTTGGCTATGCCCTCACCAATCCGCACGCTTTGGTCATTTGGGAAGCGCAATTCGGCGAGTTTGCCAACGGAGCGCAAATTATGATTGACCAATTTGTAACAAGTGCGGAAACAAAATGGCAAAAAATGAACGGTTTGGTCATGTTATTGCCGCACGGATACGAAGGACAAGGTCCCGAACACTCCAACGCGCGTCCGGAGCGATTTTTACAATTAGCTGCCGAAAATAATATCATTGTGACAAAT
>JBPOJO010000420.1:0-1537 GCA_052033485.1 Bacteroidota bacterium
TCCGACGGAAAAATTAACAAAGATGAAGAACAAATCTACGAATCTTTTGCATCGGAGTCGAATTTGAAAGGTGAATGGAAAAGCGCACTTGTGCAAAAAGCCGGCGATAATCCCGTAGCGGCGCATCAAATCATTAACAGCAGTGTCGCAAACGGACAAAAACAACTTCTTGTTACGGCGGAGGGACAACTGCGTTTGCTCAAATTTCAAAACGGAAAATGGCTCGACGAAAGCACCCTCGACGAAGCCGAATTGCCGACGCAAAAAGGCTCTCACGAATACGCCTGCCTCTCCGCAAGCGGAAAATTGCTCGTTTTTTCGGCGGCAAATGCACAAGACGACTTGGATTTATTTTTTTCATATCGTCAATCGCCCGAAGAGGAGTGGTCAAAACCGAAATCTGCCGGCGTTTTGAATACTTCTAAAAATGAAATTACGCCTTTTATTTTGGAAGAAAATGACAAAACGGTGCTTTTTTTTGCCACAAAAGGGCACAACAGCATAGGCGGTTTTGATATTTTTGCCTCCGAATTTAATCCGAAAAATTTCTCTTGGGGTGCGCCCTTGAACATGGGTTTTCCGATTAATTCGACCGCAGACGATATGTCGTTCAGTTTACGCGGCGATGCGGGATTTTTTTGCTCGAATCGCGTAGGCGGCTATGGGGGCGAGGATATTTACAAGTGTTTTTTGTTCGGCGAAATCAATTTGAGCGGCAAAACACTTTCTCGCAAAACGGGCGACATTGTGTCGAGTTGTCAATTAACTTTTTTTACGGATTACGGTTTCACAAAAGAAATTGTGGCTAATGAAAAAGGGGAATATTCACTCATGTTGCCGGCAAACGAGCTTTTTCACATCAATATCGTTTTAGAAAAGCAAATTTTGTTACAACAAGATTTTTTTATTTCCGCGCAAAGTGTTTTTAATCGGAAACAAAAAAATTTACAGTTGAATTTTTATGTTCAAAATGAGCCGATTGAGTATTCGCTTTTGCCGGAGGAGGACAAAAATAAGTATCATTTTAAAAAAGGGCTTGGGTCAATTTTTGTGCTGAGCAACGTTTATTTTATCGCCGGCAGTGCCGAATTAGATGAAAAATCTTACGAGGAATTGAATGCTTTCGCGCTTTTTTTGACCGAAAATCCCGATACTCACCTTGAAATCGGCGGTCATACGGACAATACGGGTAAGGAATCCGACAATAAAAATTTGTCGCGCAAAAGGGCAGAAACGGTGCGCGATTATTTGAAAAGTAAATCTATCGCGGAGGAAAGAATGCACGTCGTCGGGTACGGCTCGGATATGCCCATTGCGACAAACGATATTGAAGAGGGCGGACGGGCTTTGAATCGTAGAATTGAAGTGAAAATTACAAAATGAGTTTGAAAAATTTTCGCTTTGTACGCTCGGCGAAGAAAAATATCGGAAGAGATGTGAATAATTGACAAAAAGGCACGAAAATAAGGTAATTGTTTAGCGTTCGTGTACCGCGAGCTTTAGCTTGCGAGCGTGTACCGCGAGCTTTAGCTTGCGG
>JBPOJO010000011.1:0-5121 GCA_052033485.1 Bacteroidota bacterium
TGGCTGATGTTTTTTATTTGTCCTGTATCTCAAATTTCGCACTTTTCAAAAGTTCTATGCTGTTGTAATCGTTTTCGTCTGTAAAACCGAACTCCCACAACGAGTAAATATCTTTACGTTTTTCAAAGAAAAGTATGTTTACTTTCTTCTTGGTGTGAATTTGCCACTGACGAAACGGATAATACAACTGCCTAATTATCGTATTTCTTGTTGCAGAATTTTTGGCTTCTATCAAAACAATTTGATTTCTGCCTTCGTAACCTGCATCTACTTCTGTTTGCACACTTTCGGTTGCGATAAGTTGTTTATGTTGTCCTGCATAAAACTCAAACTTTGGCGTATATTTTCTGCCCCGAATGGTCAAAACTAAACTTTCATCTTCCAAGAAACTACGTACTAAACTTGATGCATACGCAAAATCCAAATGTTGCATTTCAGAATTTCCGATTTGTGAAGTTTCCAACTCAAAATCAAGTTTGGACTTGTAAATATTTGCATCAGTGGTAATTTCGGGAATATCAATATAGCCTTCGCCTTGTAAAATCGTGTAAATACCATTTTTGATAGGCAAAATAAACAAATTATTATCCACAAAAACCTGCGGTCTGCGTTCTCTCGTATCTTGTTTGCACAAAACACGCACTTCTCTCTCGGTGGTGCTTGTGAAATGTGCAGTCGCTTTTTTAATTTGTTCGGCTGTCAAAACAAAAGGACTTTTAGAAAAATCGTGTTCGTGAATGTTGTATGTATCAAAAATTGATTGCCAAGGTTTGTGGTTCATATTGATAGTTAGTGATTAAAAGTTCGTTGATTTTTCCACGCTTGTCGCCATTGCAATTTATAGCCCTACCTGCCGAAACTCTGAAAATATTGTACCCTGAAAAAGCCTTTTCAAAAAAGTCATCTTCGGGATTTTCATTCTTAGGGTCTGAATTGGAAAGCATTAGTTTTGCCCCTTTTTCTCTGTCCAATTTTTGGAAAAATTGGGCTAATTGTAGTTGTTCCTTATCCTTAAATTCCGCACCTGTATAAGTCGTAAAACTTGCCGTTGGGCTGATAGGTCTGTAAGGCGGGTCAAAATAAACAAAAGTATTTTCATTTACTTTGTCAAAACAATTTGAATAGTTAGCCTGCTGAATGTCTGCATTTTGCAAAACTTTTGAAACTGCCAAAATATTCGGCTCGTCAAAAATCATTGCGGTTTTGTATTTTCCATAAGGTACATTAAATTCACCTTTTGAGTTTAGGCGAAAAAGTCCGTTAAAGCAAGTTTTGTTCAAAAATATAAATTGTGCTGCCCTTGAAATCCAATTATCAGATATTTTCTTATAATTTATCTCAAAGCGTTGCAAGTTAAAATGCTTACGTACTGCCAAAAATAAATCATTGCGTTTTTCTTGTTCGGTTTGGTCGTAGTCTTTTTGGTACTGTTCCAAAAAATCCAATAAATCATTAGGGCGTTGTTGAATGACTTGATAAGTCAAAACCAAATCTTTGTTTAGGTCTGACAAATAAGCATTTTCAATTTTGTAGCGTTGCGAAAGGACAAAAAACAAAGCACCACCGCCCAAAAAAGGCTCAACATAATTTTTGATGATGCCTTTTCTAAGTTCGTTGGGGTAGTAGTTTTCAAACTGCTCTAAAAGTTGGTTTTTGCCACCTACCCACTTTATAAATGGTCTTGCTTTTGTCATATCGTTTGTTTTTCGCAAAGTTACGATTTTTTCAGTATTAAAAACCTAATGGTCTCATTATAGCATCAAGGTCTCGCCAACCTTTGCCTTTACTAAAATTAGCAGCAACTTGGGGTGAATAATCCAATTTTAAGGTTTGGTGCATTCCTAATCGTTTTATTCGCTTTTTTAAAATTGCATTTTGCTTGTTTTCTTCCGCAATCATTCCTGCATAAATCACTGAAAACCATTGTTCTATTATGGTTTGGTCATCTTCATTGTATGTTGCTACAATTTTATCAATCAAAGCCAAAACTGTATTATCTATGACTGTATTTGTTTTATCATAAATCAATACAAAATCATCATAAATTTTATCTTTTGGATATTTGCTTGATAGTTGTTTTAAATCCGAAAAATACTCTGTGTCAAATGGGGCTTTTTTTGTGTTGTTGCTTTCTACAACATAAACACACCAATCATCAAATTTCCCTGTGTCAAAAACTACTTTTCGGTTGTTCGCCAAGTTCTTAATCAATCTACTCATTTTTATTTGTGGTTTGGTTTTTTAAAATATCAGCTAACGGAAAAATGTTTGCGAAGGGCGGGATTTAACAGCACTTTCCTTGCCCTACGCACAAAGTTTATAGAAAGTACAAAAGCCTAAATTACGTACATTAGCCCGCCTTTTCGCAAACATAATGTTGTGTGCCGTTTTTATTGGTTTGCACGTCACACCTTGTTAGTTCGTAAGTCGGTTTGCTTGTAAAAATATCGCCTGTAATGCTGTTTACTTTTTCTGCACTTACTTTAATGGCTTGTTCGGATTGGTCTATACCTATCCAATTTCTACCTAAAATTTGTGCAGATTTCAAAGTTGTTCCCGAACCACAAAAACAGTCCAAAACATAACTATTGGGATTTGAGGAAGTTTTAATAATCAAGTCTAATAAATCGGCATTTTTTTCTGTTGGGTACAATGGATATTGCGGGTCTTTCATTTCCCAAATATCTTGCACTCTTTTTCCTTCCTGTTCGTCTAAATAAATTTTCTTGCGTGGATTTCCGTTTTCTGACCATTCAATTAAGCCGTCATTGTCCCATTGCTCTAAGGTTTCTACATTTGTTCGCCAATGTCTGCCCTTTGGTGGTAAAATTCCTTTGAAAGTTTGCGAAGTTTTGCCATTTTGGGTTTCGCTTGGTGCGTGCAAAGGAATAGTTGTATAACGCCTTCCGTTTTTATCTGTTTTGGGGAAAAGTTTTATTTTATCTTCTTCGGTGTATGGTGCTTTTGGTTCATTCCAAATCAATTTATCACTTTTTGAATAAAACAAAACCATATCTTTCATATTTCCGTAACCTTTGCGTGCAAAGTTCTTGGGGTTACATTTTATGCGTGTGATGTCGTTTTTGAAGTTCTCAACGCCAAAAATTTCGTCCATTAATATTTTTACATAATGTCCAATTTTGTAGTCAATATGTAAATAAATTGAGCCTTGCTCAGAAAGAAGCATTTTAAGCAAAACTAACCTTTCACGCAAAAACTCTAAAAATTCTGCTCCTTGCAACTTATCCGAATAGGCAACTTTTCCGTTTTTCTCGTTGCTTATCGTGCTTGTTCTTTCTTCTGAAAAAGTAAAAGTGTTGTTGGTAGCAAAAGGCGGGTCAATATAAATCAAATCAATTTTTCCTGCCAAACCCTGTTTTTCTATCAGATTTTTAAGCACAAGCAAGTTTTCGCCAAAAATCAATTTGTTTGGGCTTACTTCATTATTTTGTTTAACAAATTCACTTTCAGGAATTTGTGCATAAATCTCGCTTTCTGTATTCTTGTTCGGATATTGTAGAAACATTGCTTTCATTTTTCTGTAAAGATACGCAAAAATTCTCAAAGTTGGTACAAAAACTCACGCAACACTAAGGCACTCATAATGTTGTAATCCTTGTATTTGGTTGTGATGTCTCGATACATTTTGTTGTTACCTTTGATATACAGCACACCGTCAAGAATTGCAATTTTAGTGGCTTTCACGTTTGGGGTTTCTAACGTAGAAATGGCATCTGCAAACTGTGCGTTTTGATGTCCGCCAAAATCTGTCAAAAATTTACTTTCTCCAATAATGTACTGTTTATTAAAACGTGCTACAAAATCAAGCCCTTTATCTCGTTTGTAGTTCAAAACTTCGCTGCCAAAAGTGGCTAATTCTTGGTCGCTACCGTTCAAAATCGCATCTTTATCAGAGTTTGTAAATTCTTCTAAGCCAACAGTTTGTATGCCCAATGCTTTTTTGTTCAGCCACCTGCGGAAAAAGGGACCGATTTGTCGGTTTGTTTCTTTGGGTTCGGTGCATTTTTCAAAAATCTTGTCAAGTCCCATTTCATACAGCCTTCCGCAAATTCGGTTTATTGTTTTGGGATTTCGTTCTATGGAAGAACTATCACGTTTCAAAAAAGCAATATAACTGTCTTTGATTGGAAACAAATCCAATTTCAACAACTCTTTGATTAGCAATTCATTATCTTGTTTTGAAAAGGCTTGTTCTACTTTGTCCCAAGATGTTTGATTGAGTTCTCTAATTCCTTCGGGGATTGTAGGATAAACGTGAAATAAGTCGTCAAGATATGATTTTTGGTTGGCATATTCAATACTCAACTCTGTCCAATAATTCATAGTCATTTTTTTGTTGCAAAGTTAAGGCATTTTTTAGTTTTTCTAAAATGGCACACAACGAAAAATTATAACCGCCGTTGCTTTTTTTGTGGGTTTCAAGGCACAAATGTTCGGGTTCGCACAAAAGTAACTTTTTTGCACTTACTTTCGGGTTCGCACATCTGCCCACAAAAAAAGCAATGGTCGGTTTATAATATGTTAGCGTTTTTATCATTTGTCATCATATTCTATATGTATTTATGAAATCAAGCATTTCCTTAATTCTTGCATAAAGTGAGAATTTTGAATTTGCAGCATAAACACGTTCTCGTTGGTTATTAACCCAAAACAAATATTCTCCCAAATGAATTAAATATTTTGTACTTTGTTGTATACAATTATTCATTAAATCAATTCTTTCCGTGATTTTTTCAAGTTGTTCTTTCTCTTCAATTGCTTTTAATGAAGAACAAGCCAATAAATCTCTATTGTCAAAAATGATTAAGTCAAAATTATTAAAATCAATCTGATGCGCTTTATGAATAATTTTAACATTAGTAAAACTCAATTGTTGGAAAAAATCAGTCAAAATCTCAATTTGGCTGATATTGTTTGAAATTATTAATAATGGATTAGAAATTTCTTTATTAGAACTAATTGTAGAATTTTTTATATCTGCTTGTTCAATTCTATTAATCATCAAAAGTAGAGAGTTGCTAATCTTATTAATTTCAACAGTTGCAGATGGATAATCCAACGTATTTATCATTAATTGGTCTTGAATTTCATTATATCTAC
>JBPOJO010000782.1:0-1527 GCA_052033485.1 Bacteroidota bacterium
AGTGGTTCCGCAATAGGAATTTTTTAACTCGCTCCAATCACCGTGTCCTTCTAACAAGGCATTTGTAAATTTTATGCCATTTTGCAACATCAAAAGAGCTTGAACAACACTACTTTTTCCGCTGCTGTTAAGTCCTGTCAGCAAAGTCAGTTTTCTAAATTCGATTGTTTCAGCGACAAAAGACTTGAAACCGTGTAAATATAAACTCGTTATCATTCTGCAAATTGATTAATAAGTCCGTTGATGGTTTGAAAACGTTTTTGAACGGCAGAACTTTTCATACTGTCGCGAGATATTTGTATTTGAAACTTATAATCTTCGAGAATTTTAGTATATACTAATATCATTTCGTCTTTTCTTTTTCGAAGATTTACATATTGCTCATCAGAAAGGTATGCCAAAAAAATTCCCCACATCTCGAAAAGAGATTTATTAACGGGTGCTTTTGATTTTTTTCCAATACTTTTGCGAAACGAATGTTCTCCGAAAAGTTCAAAACTTCGCCGCATACCTTTTTTGAAAGTTTCGATAATGCAGTCCATTGCAGAAAGATTAATTTCAGATTTGATTACACTGCCTTTAGCAACAATTTTTTGAAAATCTTTGTTTTTAAATTCAGGATATGCGTTGATAATAATCATAGTATCACTTAAAAAAGTGTCGACCCGAACTGACTTTTTATATGTTTCAAAATTCCGCAATAAAAAAGCTAAAAATCGCAAAATCAACTCATAATCTTCTTTTCTGCTGCTTTTCACGGAACTACTCGTTGCTGCTTTAAACTCATCGCATGAGGCGAGTTCTTTCAGTAGTTCGGTTGCTTTTCCGGTATAAAGTGCGTTGCGAATTTCTTGACTGCTTAAAAGTTCCCCTCCTGTGTTTATTCTTTTAAATATATTTCTTTTCACTTCTTCGGGAGTTCCCGGATTGATGATAGTAAAAGTTAACTCTGTTTCCAATATTCTGTTCTGAATAAAAGGCGGCAAATCAACAAACATTTTATTTTCGTAGCTGCTCCAAAATTCCATACTTTTTAGCTTAAAGCCGCACCCTTTCTCCTTTTCATCTATAGTTGCAAGGTATTTCCTTCCTAAAACAAAATCACGAATAGTGCTTAAACGTTGCAGTCCGTCAACTACGGTATAATTAGCTTTTTCATCAGCCGAAACGTAAAACATCGGCAAAGGAATTTTCAACATCAAAGATTCGATTAGTTGAGATTTTTTTTCTTCATTCCAAACTTCTTCTCGTTGAAAATCGGGGTCTAATTTGATAGTCTTTTGAATAAGCCGACGCAAAATAGTTTCCATAGCAAATACTTTAGAATCTAAACTAATTTCATCAGGATTGAAAGGATTTTTTAATTCCTCCGTCTCTGCTTTGTTTTCTTCAAAATCATCAACAAGCTTTTTGAAGCTCTCGGCACTCAACAAAAAATCAGGATGAACATCAATTTTTAGATAATCTGCAATAGTTGCCATGCCAAGCCCAAGCCTGTCGGCAACAGCCTCTAAACGCAAACTCTCT
>JBPOJO010000498.1:0-10825 GCA_052033485.1 Bacteroidota bacterium
TTTTAATCAATTAATGGCGCGAAAACAGTAAATTTTGGCTTTATTTTGACAAAAAAATCTTTTATGCAGCTCAATTTTTCTGTCCTGTCGTTTTTAATTAATTGGACAAATTAAAATTGCAATTTAGGTACAAGAAATTTTAGTTTTTTAGTCGTTTTTGCATTAAACCTATAAGGTTTTTAAAACCTTATAGGTTTAAACTTTAATTTGGTCTGATTACTTTATTTCACCCAATTGAAGTTTATTAACCTTGCGGATGCAGTTGCTGCAAAGTAATTAACTTCTGATAATAGCCGTTTTCTTTCAGCATTAACTCTTCATGTTTGCCGCTTTCAACAATTTTGCCTTTGTCGAGCACAATAATAACATCGGCATTTTTTACCGTGCTGAGGCGATGCGCAATCACGACAGAAGTGCGATTTTGCATCAAATTGTAAAGAGCATCTTGAACAATTTTTTCGGATTCGGAGTCAAGTGCGGAGGTTGCTTCGTCGAGAATCAACACCGCCGGATTGCGCATGACGGAGCGTGCAATGCTCAAACGTTGCCGCTGACCGCCCGATAATTTAACGCCTCGGTCGCCTATATTTGTTTCATAACCGTTTTCGGTTTCGAGCACAAAATCATTCGCATTAGCAATTTTTAACGCCGAAATAACCTCATTTCGGTCAAAATTTTCAGCCCCGAAAGCGACATTTTTCTCAATACTGTCATTAAAAAGCACTGCTTCTTGCGTTACGACTGACATTTGACGGCGTAAAGACAAAACATCGCAGTCTTTAATATTTTTTCCGTCAAACAAAATTTCGCCTTCATTCACATCATAAAAACGCATCAAAAGGTCTGCAATCGTAGATTTTCCGCTTCCCGACGCACCGACAAGTGCCAAAACTTGCCCCTTTTTGACTTTAAAAGAAATGTTATCGAGTACCTTTTTGTCCTCCGTATAGGCGAAACTGACATTTTTAAACTCAATTTCATCGGCAAATTCATTCAAAACAATGGCTTTTTCTTTGGAAAATATTTTTGTTTCGGTATCTATCACTTCGAGAATCCTTTCGCCGGAAACTAAACCGCGTTGTAACTGCCCCGTTGCATTCGTAATATCCTTAATAGCCGGTAAAATTTGTGAAAAAATTACAATATAGGCAATAAAAGATGCGCCGTTTAAATCGGGGGATTTGTCCAAAACTAAAGAACCTCCGTAAAGCAAAATGCCCGAAATTGCCATTGCCCCCATACTTTCGGAAATGGGTGAGGCAGCATCGGCGCGGTTACTCATGCTGATAAGCACCCGTGTGTATTTAGTATTAATTGCTTTAAATTTGTTAAAAACATAATCAAAAGCATTATTGGCTTTAATAATTTTAATGCCCGAAAAGGCTTCTTCAATATTGACCAAAACATCTGCAATTAAATTTTGACTTTGGCGACTTTGAGAACGCAAACGCTTGGTTATTAAGGCTATAACACCGCCCGTGAGTGGAAGATAAATGACGGTAAAAACTGTTAATTTAACAGAAATTACGAATAATGCCGTAAAGTAAACAATGAGCGTTACGGGACCTTTAAAAATCATCATCAATCCGTGAGATACCGAAATTTCGATTTGATGCACGTCGTTCATAATACGCGACATCAATTCGCCCTTTCTTTCGTTGGAAAAAAACGCCAAATCCAAACTCAAATATCGTTTAAAAAGGGCTTCGCGAAGCTGTTCTATCAGCCGCGACCGCACACTGTTGACGGACATAACGCCTAAAAATCTGCAAAAATTCGTCAATCCGACCGAAACAACAATGACGGAACAAACAAACCAAAGGGTTTGCATCGCGCCGTCTTTTTTTAATTTTTCATAAAAATAATAGTAAAACAAGTCCTTAAAATAGTCGGGACGCATCGAAAAAACGGGTTCTGAATTGGTTTCGGGTAGGCTTGCTTGTCCGAAAAGTACATCGAAAAGCGGTATAAGAAGCGAAAAATTAACCACGCCGAGCAAAACCGCCAAAAGATAAAACGTCAGATACGGCGCAATAAATTTTCCGTAAGGTTGCGCGTAAGAAAGCAAGCGAAAAAAAGTCTTCATGATAAATTGTTTGAACCCGCGAAATTAAGGCTAATTTTTTGAACAAAAAAAATTTTTTTCCCATGCGGCAAAATTGACATCTGAAGCACGCACAAAACTTAGCCGCGAACGAAATTATATTGAATCATTTGACTTAATTTTTCATTTTTTTTCAATTACACAAAAACGCACCGCAAAATCAATTTGCGGTGCGTTTTCTTACTCCGTTCTGCTTTTTTTCTCTTTGTCAAAAAGCCCCATGAGCGACGCTCCCATCAAGGCACCGTACGCCGTGCTCGAGCCCCAATTCGCCGTGATTGGGCAAGTTCCGCTTTCGCAGCCGACGACGTACCAATAGGTGTATCCCAAAGCCGTTCCTATGAGGGCACCGGCGAACAATTTGAGGTTGTTCCGAAAAAATTTTGCCATATTATTGAACAGGAAAACCGTTTGAAGTCCAAGCCATGATTCCGCCGCGCAAATTGACTACGTCGGCAAATCCCAAATTCGCCATTGCACTGCAAGCGGAAGCACTTCTCATGCCGCTGTGACAATAGACCAAATATTTTTTGGATTTGTCCAATTTTTCAACTTTCGCGCTGAAATCGTTTGAACGAATATCAACATTTTTAGCCCCTTTGATGTAGCCCGAAGTAAATTCGCCGGGGGAGCGAACGTCCAAAAGGACGACTTCTTTGTTGTTTTGAATCTCGTGCGCAAAATCACTCGCGCCCATTTCTTTGTATTTTTTTGTTCCGAAAAGTCCGAACATGGCTTTTTTGTTTATTGTGTTAAAATTAAGAAAATTTACCTACCGCACAACTGACGTACGATACGGCTTTATGCACCAAGTTATTTTTCCCTGTTTCGGGATAGCCCATCGCGGCGAGTTTTTCGGCAATCTCCTCGCGCGAAACAGTGTCGTTTTCGAGCGTAACATCGACGGTGCCTTTTTCGAAATCAACAAGCACTTCACTGACTTGTGTAAGCTCAGAAAGTTTGTTTTTGATGCTTTTCGCGCAACCGCCGCATTTGATATTTTCGAGTTCGAAATGAAAATTATGCATCTTTTTATGAGTTAAATTTTTCAATTACTTGTTTTAATTGTGCCGCATTTCTCATGCCTGCTTCACGCCAAAGCAATTTACCTTTGCGATAGAGCATCAACGTCGGCACTCCTTTTATACCAAGATTTTGCGCAAGTTCTTGATTTTTATCCACGTTAATTTTAACAATTTTAACATTGTCTTTCAACTCCTTCGCCAATGTATCTAACTCGGGAGCCATCATTTTACACGGACCGCACCATTCTGCGAAAAAATCTATCAGAACCGGTTTGTCTTCGGCAATAAGGTCTGCAAATGTCGCCATTTTTGTTTGTTTTTTTCCAAAACAATTAGGGAAAAAAAAACGTTCAAACATATCTAAATATTTTTATATGTTTATATTTTTCAAAACAATCAAACCGGACTTTTTTTTGCGGCATAAAAATTACATTAAAAATTTCAAAAATCATGCTTCATCTCATACTTGTTTTGTTTGTGTGTTTAGTCGGCGGCTTTTTCTTTTTTTCGTGTAAAAATGAAAAAAAAATTATCTACAACCCCAAAGATACTGAATTTGTGGTCAAAAAATACCCGTTTCAGATAGGTGAAGCCGTTGTGGAAAAAAAAGAATATTTGAGAATTTACACACAAAGACGCGATTATTTTACAGAAAGCAAAAAAGAAGGCTTTGAGGTCGAAGTTTTGTTAACAAACTCAGCCGCCTCTGCATACGATTTGATTTCCGTAACGACAAAAGTTTTAAAAAAAGATGCCGGAAATGAATTTTCGGTTGAATTACCGCGTGAAAATGACCCCGTATTTTACTTTGGGTATCCGGGCTACAATCTTGAATTAGAAGAAATGAAAATGCCCGAAAATTTATTTACGCTCGTTCCCGATACCATTGCAAACAAAATCGCTTCTTTTAATTTTAGATTTGAGGATAAATTTCAAATGAATGACTATCCCGACGAATTAAAAATTTTAGTTACGATAAAATCTCGCACAGGGGAGGAAAACTTTGAGAAAATTCTTAGAAAAACTGAATTTAAGCCAAGAAAAATGTTTGACATCAAATATTAAGGCTGTTTCCGTAATTAGAAATGTTTTTCCGTAGCTTTATATGTGCTTAACTTTTTTGGGGACAAAAAAGCTAAAAGACTATCGCACAATCTTAGTCGTCAATGCTCGTCGAAGCGATTCCGCAGGCAAATTCCGCTCTTTTTGCTTGCGGGAATATCCTTACAATTGCTGTTGCAACTTACACAAAATTTCAAAATTATGCTTCATTTTTTGCTTGTTTTATCAGCTTGTTTAGTAGGAGGTTTTTTCTTTTTTTCATGCAAAAATGAAAAAAAAATTAATTACACGCCTAAGGATTTAGAATTTCAACTAAAAAAAGTCTCCTTAAATTACGGGGAGAGTGTTGCAGAACAAACGGAAATTTTAAGAATTTACACGTATGCCAATGCTGACAATTATTTTATTGAGCAAAAAAAAGGTGTTTTTTTAACAGGAACAATGCTGACGGTTTATTCCGGCTCATCGCGCGATTTAATTTCGGTAAATACAAAAATATTGAAAAAAGGCGCGGGAAATGAATTTTCCGTCGAATTGCAGCGTGAAAAAGCTCCCGAATTTCTTTTTGAATACACAAGTGTTCATCTGAATTTAAAAGAAACCAAAATGCCGGACAATTTATTTACGCTCATTCCCGATTCGCTTCCAAGTGAGGTTTATCCGTTTGATTTTAAATTTACGGAAAAATTTCAAATGAATGACTATCCCGAAGAGTTAAAAGTTGTTGTTACATTAAAAACGAGCAAAGGAGAAGAAGTTTTTGAGCAAATTCTTAAAAAAGGGGATTTTAAGGAAAAGAAAATGTTTGACTTTAAATTGTAAGTGTCTGTATAACAGTCGTTTGTGAAGACACAAACAACGGCAATAACAGTCGTTTGTGAAGACACAAACAACGGCAATAAACAGTCGTTTGTGAAGACACAAACAACGGCTGTAACCGAAATTAGTTTTAGCTCAAAAAAGCAAAAACAGCTTCAGCACAGCGTTCGCCGTCAATTGCCGCCGAAGCAATTCCGCCGGCATATCCCGCTCCTTCGCCTGCGGGAAAAAAACCTTCAATTTCCGTGTGCATCATGGTTTGCGCGTGTCGCGGAATGCGCACGGGGGAGGAGGTTCGGCTTTCGACCGATAAAATTTGCGCCTCAGAAGTTAAAAATCCGTGCAATTTTTTGTCGAAATGCTTAAATCCTTCTCGCAATCTGAAAGCAATCTGTTTGGGCAAAATGTCGTCCGTCGAAGCCGGCACAATACCGGGCTGATAGGAGGTATCGAGCAGGGCGGTTGATGTTTTTTTATTCACAAAATCTGTTAAAATTTGAGCGGGTGCAGCTTGTGTTCCGCCGGCAATTTGACAGGCTTTTTGTTCAATATCTTTCTGAAAATACATACCCGCAAGCGCGCCGAAATGTTGATATTCTTTCAAATCATCAGCATCAACCGAGACGACAATGCCCGAATTGGCATATTTGGAGTTTCGTTTAGAGGGCGACATACCGTTGACAACGACCTCTCCCGCTGCCGTTGCGGAGGGCACAATAAAGCCGCCGGGACACATACAAAAGGAAAAAACGCCCTTTTCTTTTCCCTTGTAAGGCACTTGCGAAACAAGGCTGTATGCCGCCGCAGGGAGGTACAAACCGCGTTCGGCGCAGTGATACAAAAGGGTGTCAATATTTTTTTGGCGATGTTCGACGCGCACGCCGAGTGCGAAATCTTTTCTCTCAATCGCAATATTTTTGCGTTGCAAAAGTTCAAAAATATCCCTTGCCGAATGTCCGGTCGCCAAAATGAGTGCCTTTGCTTCAAAACTTTTGCCGGACGCAGTCAGCACCCCTTCAAATTTATTGTTTTTGAGCATAAAATCCGTTACCTGCGTGTTAAAATGCACTTCTCCGCCGCTTTTGAGCAATGTTTCGCGCATTTCTGCAATAATTTTGGGCAGTCGATTCGTGCCAATGTGCGGGTGTGCGTCAATCAAAATATCTTCCGATGCGCCGTGAGCGACAAAAATTTCAAGAACGCGCCGCCAATCACCTCGTTTTTTAGAGCGCGTGTAGAGTTTGCCGTCCGAAAAAGTGCCTGCGCCGCCTTCTCCGAAACAGTAATTTGAATTTTCATTAACGATATGCCGGCGACTGATGTCGGCAATATCAGCGGTTCGGGCTTTAACGTCTTTGCCGCGTTCCAAAACGAGGGGTTTTAAGCCGAGTTCGGTCAAACGCAAAGCCGCAAAAAGTCCTGCGGGACCGGCACCGACAACGATAACAGCTTGTTTTTGAGCAACATCGGGATAATTTTTCTGAAAAACGGAAAGCGGTTCGGGCTTTTCACCGATAAAAATTTCAACTTCCAAAAGGACTTTAACCTGTTTGGCTCTGCCGTCAATCGAACGTTTTACGACCCGAAAAATCAAATCTTCTTCTTGACAAGGATATTTTTGGAGAATAAAATTTTTCAAAAAATCATTGTCGTAAGCCTCTTCGGGCTTCAAAATAAATTTTTCGGTAGTCTTCATGGCAATTAAAGGCTTATTTTGCCCGCAATTTCGCAAAGATATTTGATTTCTCAAAAAAAGATTTTTTGTTTGAGGAGAGGCAACGCACAGACCGGAAATTTCGACGTTGTATGGTCGAGATAAACAGGCTTATGCGAATTTGTAAGTAAGTTTTTTCGTTAAAATCAATAATTTAAAGTTGAATTGTGCATTTCCAAGCTGTTTATTTTAAAATAAAATACATTTCTGCCTCATACAGCATTATTTTTTTCACCAAATCATACAGCTTTTTTTTTACTTGTCAATAAAAATTTTTATTCAGAGAGTAAAAAAATTAAAAATCAAATTAATTTGCAAATTATGTAAAAATATTTATCAATTTTTAATTATTAAACAGAAATTAAATTTTATAAATGACAAAATTTCTTCATAAATGTAAATAAAATAAAATTTTTCTCGGTAAGAAAAAATTCAAAAAAAATTTATCAAAAAAATTTGCGAATAAAATTTACATTTGTAATATTTGCGAATAAATAGATTTGTTTTTAAATTTTTGCCGATTTACCGAATTTAATTTTGCTTTTTCTCAAACTTAAACACATTTTTGTCATGGTTAAAAAATTAACATTTGCCTTATTATGGCTTTGGATTGCCGTTATGCCTGTATTCGGGCAAAATTTAACTCAATCTTTTCAAAAAGCATACTTTCAAAACCCCAATTTACCGTCGGGGATTCTCGAAGCACTTTCTTATGCTAATACTCGTTTTACAGATGTCAGACCGGCGGAAGAGAACGCACATGCCCACCATCACGGACCCGCAAGGTGGGGCGTTTTCGGCTTAATTGAGGACGGTGAGGGCTTTTTTGACAACAATCTCACGGAAGTTTGTCGCTTTAACGGTTTGAGCAAAGAGCAATTTTTATCCTCTTCCGAACAACAAATTTTGGCTACAGCAGCGTATCTTTCCGCACTTTGCAAAAAAATGAATGTCAATCATATTGAACAAAGTGCCGATTTGCTCCGCGAATTTTCCGAAATTAAAAATACCAATAAACACACTGCTTACGGGCGTGAGCTTTATGTGTACGAGGTTTATTTTCATCTGAAAAACGGTATCAAAACCCCCGAAATGTCCCTGTCGGCTCAAAATATCAACTTTAAAAACTTTTTTGAAGAAAATACCTATCAGATTCTCAGCGCGCCGCAAGTTGTTATCAGCAAAGACGGCATCAGCAACGGCGAACAAACGTTCAGAATGAACGGCAACGACAATGAAAACGACAAGCCGGTTGAGAATATTTTCTCGGCAGATTACGCGCCTGCTTTGTGGGTTTCAAGCCCGAATTATTCCTCTCGCAACGGCTCGGGAAT
This sequence comes from Bacteroidota bacterium, assembly GCA_052033485.1. Taxonomy (GTDB): domain Bacteria; phylum Bacteroidota; class Bacteroidia; order Cytophagales; family Bernardetiaceae; genus JBPOJO01. The sequence goes on from JBPOJO010000498.1 coordinate 8,059, forward strand.
CAGTGCGGTTACGATTCACACGGTACAAGGCTCGTATGCCGGTTGTATTTCTTGGTTTCAAAATACTTCCTCAAATGTTTCTGCGCACTATGTCATTCGCTCCTCTGACGGTCAAGTTACGCAAATGGTTTTGGAAAGCAATAAGGCGTGGCACGTCGGCTCCGAAAACCCCTACACGGTCGGCATCGAACACGAAGGTTATATCAACAATGCTTCTTGGTACACAACTGCGATGTATCAATCCTCCGCAAATTTGGTAAAAGATATTTGCACAAGCAACGGAATCGCTAAAACAAGCTGCTACTCGGGCGCATCAAGTTCGGGCATCAACGTACTTTCGTCTGCTTATAAAATCAAAGGGCATCAACATTACCCGAATCAATCGCACACTGACCCGGGCATCAATTGGAATTGGGGAACTTACTACAACCTCATCAACGGCGGCACCTGCGGAACGCCTGCCTCACTCGCTTCGTCTTCGATAACAAGCACGGGAGCAGTTTTGACATGGGGAGCGGTCAGCGGAGCAACAAATTATTCTTTACAAATCAAAACTTCCGCCGGAAGTACTTGGACTGCTTACACGGTATCGGGCACGAGCTATACCAAAAGCGGATTAACCGCCGCAACAGCTTATCAATGGAAAGTAGCCGCAAATTGCAGCGGAACACTTTCTTCATACTCCGCAACTGCCTCATTTACAACGGCTAACGCGCCCTCCTGCACGTCCGCTTCCGGCTTATTTTCCACTAATGTCGGCACAGCAGTGGCAACATTAAATTGGTCAGTTTTGAGCGGCGCAACGGGCTATAACGTTCGTTGGAAAATCAGCACCTCAGGCACTTGGACAAACGGCACAACGACAGGCAACACACTCAACATTGCCTCTTTAACGCCTGCGAGCACCTACAATTGGGAAGTGCAACGTGTCTGTTCTTCCGGCGCGGCGGCATGGGTTGCGGGTGCAAATTTCACCACAAAAGCCTCATGTTACGACGCTTACGAGAGCAATAATTCCTCCTCAACGGCAACAGCATTGAGCATGGAGCAAGTTGCTTTGGCAAAAATTTGCGGCAGCGGCGATGTTGATTGGTACAAAGTTACTCTGACGGCAACGACAAGTTTTAAATTCGTAGTTTCTTCATTACCAACGGATTACAACGTCGAACTCTACGTCGGAGGTGCTTATGTCAGCGGTTCTTACAATTCGGGCACAACGACAGAAAGCATAACATTGACTTCAAAACCTGCCGGCACGTATTATTTCCGAGTTTACGGCGCGGCTGCCGGCAATTACAGCAATCTTTATGATTACAAAGTGAAAGCGACAACGAACATGAGCTACACGGGTGAGGCAAAAGCGAGCGTCATCAACGGCGAAACGGGGCTTGAAGAAAATCATGCACGGACGGAAGAAATGGCGGAAAGTGCGCAAATTGATGTTGAAAACCTTGTTTTGTACCCGAATCCGGCAGCGGAAAATTGTAAAATTGCCGTACAACTTCCGCAGGCTTCGAGTATAAGAGTTTTATTGATTGATACAAAAGGAAGTTTGATGTCCGACTTCACGCAAGAAGGAAATCAGGGGGCAAATGAAATATCCTTGCCGATTGAGAAATTATCAAACGGACTTTACATTGTGAAAATGTTCATGTTAAACCAAAACTTTGAACGTAAATTGTTGATTCAAAAGTAGTTTAACGATAAATTTTTAACAATAAGAGTGTCGTTTTGCGAACAAATTGTTCCGAAACGGCACTCTTTTGTTTTTTTTGCAAAAAAAATACATCTTTGCATTTATTTTCAAAAAAAGGCATTTGAAACATGAATGAAATAACAATAAAAAAAAGCGGCAACGGAAAAAACCTTGTTTTAATGCACGGATTCTGTGCTTCTGCGGAGATTTGGGCAGGTTTAGCTTGTGAATTGGAGAAAAATTTTACGCTTTTAACTGTCGAATTCCCCGGTCACGGGAATAATTTTTCACCCGTTTCGCCTTTTACTTTGCCCGAACTTGCCTTGTCATTGCGCGAAGTTTTGCAGAAAAACGGCGTTGAAAAATACAGCCTTGTCGGTCATTCATTGGGCGGTTACGTCGGTTTAGCTTTGGCAGAAATTGATGAAAAAAATGTTGAAAATATCCTCCTTTTTCATTCCAATATATTTGCCGACAGTGCAGAAAAACAGGCTGAACGCGACAAAGCCGCCGATTTTATTCGCAATAACGGAGCAGAATTATTTTTGTCAATGTTTGTCCCGAAATGGTTTGCGCCGCAAAATATCGGAATGTATTCGGCTGATATTCAAAACATTATAAAATCCGCCTCACGTCATTCGGGGGAAGTTTTTGTGCAATATTTATCTGCCATGAAGCAGCGAAAAGATTACGAAACATGGGTAAAAAACACGAAAATTCCCGTTCATTTTATTGCCGGGCGCGATGACCAAGCGATTCCGTTTGTGATTTCTTCAAAACAAATGCAAATTGCGCGTTTCTCAAAATCGCTTATTTTAGACAATGTCGGGCATGCGGGTATGTATGAGGCGCGAGAAAAAACGGCAAATTTTATTGCTTCATTGTAAAAAAATTGTAACTGTTTAGCCGGAGTGTACCGTGAGTTTTAGCTTGCGAAATTGTACCGCGAGCTTTAGCTTGCGAAATTGTACCGCGAGCTTTAGCTTGCGAAATTGTACCGCGAGCTTTAGCTTGCGAAATTGTACCGCGAGCTTTAGCTTGCGAAATTGTACCGCGAGCTTTAGCTTGCGA
>JBPOJO010000468.1:0-3693 GCA_052033485.1 Bacteroidota bacterium
ACAAAAGTCGAAAAAAACATCATTTTTTTTTCGTTTTTGGCTTTTTTTTTTGAAAAAAAGGCTCAAAAAAATTCACGCACTTGTTGATTTATTCATTATCCGCAGTGAATAAGTATTTGTTTAAATTTAATTGTGAAAATAAATCTGACCGCCGTTGTCCTATCGCCACAATTGACTTGCAGTGCAAATGAAAAAGTCGCTTGTGAAGACACAAGTGACGGCGGGCAAATCACAACTATTCCCTTTCGTATGATAATTTCTTACTTTGTTGTAGTACGATTTTCCAAAATCGTGTAGGTGAATTGGAATTTTGCTCGTTATTTTACTGCGGTTCTTTAACTCGAAAGTGAATAATTTGGTTCTAATACTTATTTAGAATTATTCTTTGTTAAAAATCATCAAACATAAATTTTCTCCGAAAATGCCGATTACATTTGCCGAAAAAAAAATGGACTACATCACATTAGCGCGCGTTATACACGTTTTGGCGGTTATTGTTTGGATTGGCGGGGTTGCGATGGTAACTACGGTCATTATTCCGGCGATTAAAAAAATGGCATCGCCGGAGGAGCAAATTCAAACTTTTGAGCAAATTGAAGGGCGTTTTGCATGGCAGGCGCGGGGCGCAACTTTGCTTGCGGGGGGCAGCGGTTTTTATATGTTGTATGCTTTGCAAGCGTGGGAACGTTATTTTTCGGCAATTTTTTGGTATTTGCATGCGATGACCTTGATTTGGTTTATTTTTTCACTCATTTTGTACGTTTTGGAGCCTTTTGTTTTGCACAAAATTTTCAGAAAATACACGGAACGCAATCCCGCAAAAGCTTTCAGAATCATGCACATTGCCCATTGGATTTTGCTTTTGTTGAGTTTGCTGACGACGGCAGGCGCGGTGGCGGGCAGTCACGGGTGGTTTTGGTTGTAGGACTTGCAGACAAAAATAAAGGCTACTGCATAGATTTTTCAACAAATAAATTTGCGCAAGTGCTTACATCGGGCTTAAATATTCCGGCGGCACAAATTCGGTGAGCCAAACGCCGTTATCGGAGAGAAAAAAACGAAACCCCTCGTCATACATTTTGGCTGCCGAAACGGTAAAAATATAAGGTTTTCCGTGCCTTTTGCCGACTTCCGAAGCTGTTTTGGGGTCTGAACTTAAATGTACAAATTGTCGCGAACGTTTTTCTATGCCGTTTAATTTGATAGATTCAACGACATTTTGGCTTGTTCCGTGAAGCAAAAAATCGGGCGGGCGTTGATTTTCATAGCCTAATTCGGTTTCAAAAGAATGTCCCTGACTTGCCCTTATTTTTTTGAAATCGGGAGAAAAGGCGAATCGTTTTTTTGAATTTTTGTCTACAGTTTCTTTCAGAAGTTCAAAATCAAGCGATATTCCGTTTTGATTGGCTTTTTTGAGCAGTTCTTCCGTATTTGCCCATGCGTTTTGGTCGAGTTCCAAACCGATAATTTCGGGTTGGTGTCTCAGCACTTTGCTTAAAAATTTGCTTATTTTAACAAGTTTTTCGTTCATGATTTTTTGATTACATCTTCAAAATAAAAAACGAAAATTTTTTAAAAAAAGTTGTGAAGCAGCAGATTTTCCTTTGTTGAATTTTAAACGCACTTTGGGTAATTTTTTTGTGCAAAAGTACAAAAAAAAGGCTGCCTGATTTTTCGGACAGCCTCTGATTTTCTCCTTGAAAGGATATTTTTAATCATTCAAAAAGGGCTTCAAAAACTCGCCGATTGCCTCAAAAAAGCCCTCTGCAAAGTGTTTTTTTGTGCCGTATTCGTTCAAATTCCCTGTTTCGCAGGGTTCAAAAAGGTGATTGGCTTTTGGAATAACAATGCTTTTAAAATGCCGATTGCCGGCTTTTTGCAGAGCATTTTCCATCGGAATTTTATTCTGCGAGGGCAAAACTTGAACGTCTTTTTCCGCAAAAAGCAAAAGCGTAGGAATTTGCACTTTTTCGAGCGCATTTTGCGGCTGATAGGTCAAAAAATAGCGCATCCAAGGCGAAGTAAGTTGTCGAAATTGCACTTCCGAAATTTCTTTTGCATATTGTTCTTCCGAATAATAATTTGCACGTACTGTTTCGGGCAAAATACCAAATTGAAAGCGCAAAAGTCCTTTCAGGCTTTCCTTCGCGCTGTTTTCGTCATTTTTTGCTAATTTTTCATACACTTCGCGGTTCATTTCTGAAAGTTTATTGACGGTTTCGTCGGCAACTCCCGAAAGACGTAAAACGGCTGAAGTTTGAGCATCTAAAACCTCGCTTCCGCGCACGCCCGTCCCTGCCATGAGGATTAAAAAATGCAAATCCGAGTGAAAATTCAGCAACATCGGCGCGACAATTCCGCCTTCGCTGTGCCCGAGAACGCCTATTTTTTGGGGATTAATTTCCGTTCGCGTCTTCAAAAAATCTATCGCTTTTGCGGCATCTTTCGCAAAATCTGCCGTCGTAGCGGTGAAAACATTGCCGCCTTTTGTTTTTCCCGCGCCTCTGTCGTCATAGCGTAAAACAGCAAACCCCAATCGCGTCAATTCGTCAGATATTTTTTCAAAAATTTTGAAACCGACAATTTCTTCGTTCCGGTCTTGCGCGCCGCTGCCCGTAAGCAAAACGAGAGCGGGTAATTTTTCTTTCCTGTTTTTGGGCAAAGCCAATGTGCCCGCAAATACGATTTCTCCGTTTGAAAAACTAATTTCTTCTTCCGTAAAATGCTGATTTAAACGATTTTGTCTTTTTATTTCTGCATCTTTTTCTTCATCAAAAGATGCTAAAAAGAAACTCCCTGTGTAATTACCTTGCAAAAATTTTCCGGAAATTTTTGCCGATTCATTGTCAAATTTGCCGTCAAAAAAAGCCCTTGAAATTGTTGATTCAATTTCAAAATGCAAGCCGGAAGGTTCGCAGACAACTTTTTGAAGCGGAAGATATTTTACGCCTTGCGCGGGAATGTCAATGTTGCCCTCACAAAGTCCGTCTTTTTCAAAAAAGCGCACAAGAATATCCAATTTTATTCCTTCTGTTTGCATTTGACCGACCCAAGTGCCAAACATTGATTTTTGTGCAAAACCGCAGAGGGGAAATGTTAAATTTGCCATAAGGAAAAATGTTGTGAGAAAAAATGATTTCATTTCAAAAAAATTTTCGAAATGAAATCATTTTTTCTTAATAATCAGCCGATTCTGTCTATTTTTTTCCGAAAAAACTTGTGCCGGCAATCCCCGACAAAACGACCGTAACGGAACTGAGCGGCATCAAAATCGCTGCCCAAACAGGCGATAAATTGCCCGACAAAGCCACACTGACTCCAAAAACGTTGTACAAAAGGGAGAGCAAAAAGCCGAAACGAACGGTTTTGAGTGCATTGCGGCAAAAAACTATCATTTCGGGCAAACGACGCAGTTCGGCAGCCGAAATTATCATATCACAAGCGGGCGAAAATTGATGAACGTTATCCGCAACGGCAATACCGACATCTGCTTTGAGCAAGGCGCCGGCATCATTCAGCCCGTCGCCAATCATCATAACCTGCTTATTTTCAGCCTTTAATTTCTCAATAAACGCGGCTTTGTCATGCGGAGTTTGGAAAAAGTACAAGTCAGAGTTTTCGCCGAAAATGGTTTTCATGCGTTCGCGTTCACTTTCGTTGTCGCCGGAGAGCAAATACAATCGAAAATGCCCT
>JBPOJO010000731.1:0-3653 GCA_052033485.1 Bacteroidota bacterium
TTTTAGAAAAAATTTGAAATATTTTTTCTTAACTTCGGCTGTTTTCTCCTTTTGGTTTGGCGATTATTTTTTGTTCGGAAAAGAGAAAAAGCCTTTGCGTTGGCTCGTGTTCCCGACTGAAAATTTATTTTTTGGCAAGACACAAAAAAGATTTTTGCTTGGTTTGTTATTTTTTTGATGTGCCGTTTTTCGTTTGCAATGAAAGTTGCGGAAAAAACTGCCATACGCCTAACGGAAAAGCATTGGCGAAGGCGGGGGCTTAAAAGCACAAAAGTTGAATTTAGCATTTCTGTTTATAGAAAGCACAAATGTTTAAATTAGCACTTCTGCCCCGCTTTTGCCAATGCAATGTTAGGTGCTGTTTTTTTGTTCGTTACGTGCTTATATTTCACGATAAACCGCAATCGGGTCAATTATATACTCGTTGTCTATTTTACCGACAAATGTTTGCTCAACATTTGCTAATGCTGATACAATTGTCATTATAGCCCTTTTCATTTCAACTTTTTCTGTTGAACTGCTCTGTTTCTCATTTTTTTCTCGGTTATTAGTTTGAGTTATTAGCCCAAATATGCTAAATTCTTTTTCCGTTTCTCGTGAGTATTTGTTTATAATTGAATACTCGTCCTCTGTTAAAAAACTCCTATTTAAAAGCCCACTAAAAAAAACATCTACTCCATTTTCTAAAAATGGCATTTGAATTTCAAACCTGCCTTTATATCCATAATTGATAATGTAATTTAAACTATCAAGATACTTTTGGTCTAAATTCAAGCCAATTTCTTTTAGGTAACTTTTGAAGTTTTTATTTACATTGGCTTGTATTTGTTGTGCAACCTTGACTTTTTGATTTCTTTCTTTTATTTTATCTATTAACTCTTTGCTTTCCTTATCAATCTCTACCTTTTGATTATGTAAAGTAATAGTACCAAAAGCCTCACCAAGTTGATTAAATGCTTTTAGTGTTTCCTCAATAATCTTAGCGTCATTGAAAACTACTTTTCCTGTGATTTTTACAAAATTGTAGTCATCTAAAAGATTTATATTTTCTGAAACATTTTTACTATTTATTTCAAGCACTTTTCCATTCTCAAATAACTTGTTTTCAAAGAGGTTATAAGAGTAGTCGTGAAGAAATTTTTTCTCGGTGTGATTATCATAGTTACCTATAATATCAGCCAAAAATCTACCACTAAACAATTCTCCTTTTTGCTTGGTGGTTTCCTCTATTGACTTACTTTTTGACATAACTATATACTCTGTTAATCCCTCAAAAATTTGAGAGGAAATAGAATACATTTTGTAACTGTCCAAATAAACGAAAGATTTAATGTTATTCATTTTGTTTTCTTTTATTACGTTGGTTCATAAAATCTTTATAATACTTTTTTCTTGTTTCTGCTATTGTAGTAATTGAAACATAGACAATATATGCAGAAAGTAGAAGCGTAAAGCCTAATAATATGTAATTTGGATTAGTCATTTGGCATTACATTTAAACGATTGTAAATAGAATAACTAAATAAAAATGCAACAATGGCAAAAATAAAAGTGCATATTTTTAAATAATCTTTTTCAAAAAGTTCTTTTGAAATATCTGATACATTTGAAATAGCAAGTATAAAAGAATATACTATTATTTGAATAATTGATATTCCTATCATCTTGGTTTTCCAAACTTTATCTTCAAAATCTTTCCCTTCAAGTTCGTTGATATTTGTTAAATTGAGAGCCAAACAAAAAGTGATAAAATCACTTTCGTTAAATAAGTGTTCAACTGAATGTTTATTGTGAAATATAAATACAAAAACACGAACAAAACAAGGCATTAAGCCTATAATTACGGTATAAATAAACCATTTTGTTTTTTTCATAATTTACAGTTTTTGTACTACTCCATTTATTTTCAACTTGATAACTTCCAAACTTTCAAGTCCTTCGTTATCAACTACTTTTACCGCAATTCGGTGTTCTCCTGCTTTGAACTTATAACTCTGTTTGCCTTCCTTATCTAACAAAACAGTCGGCAAAAATTGTTGTTCGTTATAAGCAAAATCCCACGCATAAAATTCTATCCCTGCCTCACTTTGTCCTGTGGCTACAAACGCAATTTCTCGCAAATTCTTTGTTGTGCCCAAATCCTTAATCTCTACTTGCAAAGTCGGTTTTTTGGCTATTGGCACAATTTCTTCAACTGTTATCAATTTGATGATTACGTTTTCCTCGTTTTTTAACCTTGCTACTTCTTGCACCGCACCTTTACCAAAAGAAAAAGCAATGATAAATCCTATCGGCTTTTGTTCGGCTTTGTTCTTTTCAAAACTCACTTTGTCGTACCTTTCGCAAGCCGATTTAAAATTATCAATTACGTTTCGTCCAATATTATCACTACGTTTCACTTGGATAGGCTGATTTTCTCTTGTCCTGCCGTCAAGCCCTAAATCTCCTCGTTGTTTTGAGTTGGAAAGTCCCCCAAACTGCTGCACTATCCACGTTTCAAACTCAAATGCGTCTTTGTAACGCAATGTATCATAGTCGTATTTGTGCAACTGAACTGTAAAAGGTTGCGAAAATAAGATTTGATTAATGTTTAAGCGAAATTCTGTTACTTTAATGGCTTGTACAGATTGGTCTATTCCTATCCATTTTCTGTTCAGTTTGTCGGCAACTACTGCGGTTGTTCCACCGCCCAAAAAACAGTCTAAAACTGTATCTCCTTCGTTACTTCCACATTCAATTATTCGTTCCAACAACTTTTCAGGTTTTTGTGTAGGATACCCTATAATTTCCGATTGAACTTGCCCAACAGGTAAAATATCTGTCCAAATATTATCTATTTCTGTTCCCTCGTAGTCCTCTAAAAAATTTTTCCTTCTTGGTTTCCCATTTTTAGTAAAGTAAATTTTATTCAAAGCACTTAATTGTTCTAATTTTTCAATATTCATCATCCAACCAAATTCTGGTGTATAACCTAAATATTCAAAAACTAAATTTTTCCTCGCCATCATTTTTGGTAGTTCTATTGGCTCTGATTTATAACGCCTTCCGTTTTCGTCTGTTTTATCATAAATTTTTAATAAACCCGCATCATCTAAATCTTTTATTTTAGGTGTTTTGAAACTGTATTTATCTGTTTTACTATAAAAGAAAATGCTGTCTGTGTTTATTGCAAACCTTGACATTTTAAATTGTGAACCTTTTTTGGTAAAATTCCTTTTCCAAATAATTTCATTTCTGAAATTTCTTTCCCCAAACACTTTGTCCAAAATTTGAACCTTTATGTAGTGGTTAGCGTGGTAATCGCAATGCAAAAATATAGTTCCTGTCGGCTTTAAAATTCTGTGCATTTCTTGTACTCTCTCTTTGAGCCAAGCAATGTAATGGTCTATGCCTCCGCTAAATCTGTCTTCAAAACTCCGAATTTCGCCTTTGTCACCCCAAATGACCTCGTAAGTTCGGTTTGAGAAAAAAGGCGGGTCAATATAAATCAAGTCTATTGTTTCGCTGTCTATTGTTTTTAGGACTTCCAAACAGTCCCCTAAAATTAGTTTATTTATCGCCATTTGCCCTTTCCGTTTTACAGGGCTTTTTTAGGGGTTCGTTTCCTAAAATAGCACCTAACGGTCAAGTATAAGCGTAGTGCGGGATTTCGG
>JBPOJO010000048.1:0-14226 GCA_052033485.1 Bacteroidota bacterium
ATATCTCAGCGGATATTTTCTACAAAGATTTTATGCCTAACGGCATTATTTATTCCCTTTTTAGTGATAAAAACGTATTTTAAATTATTCCCTTTTGAGTGATAGAACCGCAGTAAAATCCAATTCGTCCGCACAATTTTGGAAAATCGTACTACAAAGAAGTACGAAATTATCATACGAAAGGGAATAAGTGTAATTTATTTTTCATGTACTTGCCCAATTTAGCGGAGTAATTTTGACAGAAATTGCAGGAAAAACGTTGTTAAAGCTCCGTTAAAAATTAGCAAAAAGGGTGTCGAAGAATTATGTTTGATTTTAATTTTTAAAAAATGACTTTTCGGACAGCCTCAAGCCTGCCAAAAATCAGAATTATTTTTAAAAACATGCCTTGTTACAACAAAGGGCAAAATTCGTAATTGTTTAGCCGGAGTGTACCGCGAGCTTTAGTTTGCGGATTTGGAGGAAGGTATCTTGAAACAAGCGAATGTAAGGTCGCAAGCTAAAGCTCGCGCTACATTCTTGTGCAAACCGGCTAAATAGTTACCAAAATTCATACATTCATGCTTAGTGTTGACTCCGAATGTCATGATTCTTCCGTAATAGTTATTTCGGTAATCGTATCGCCTTCGCGAATGTCATCAAGCAGGTGCAAACCTTTCAATACACGCCCGAAACACGTGTGATTGCCGTCAAATTGATAGACATTGCGGCGATTGATGCAAATCATAAATTGTGAGCTGCCCGTATTGCGCCCGCAATGCGCCATAGAAAGTGTGCCTAAATCATGCCTCAGCGTATTTTCTCCGCCAAGTTCGCACTTTATAAAGTAGCCGGCATTGCCCGTTCCGTCCCCGTTCGGGCAGCCGGTTTGAATGTAGGCATCGCGAATGACACGGTGAAAACTAAGCCCGTTGTAAAAACCTTTTCTCGCCAAAGCAACAAAGTTTTTAACGGTTTCGGGCGTGTAATAAGGTATAAGTTCGCCTTTCAGACAAATTTCACCTGCGGAATAAGAATCGATTTTGATTTCAAAACTAAGGTTTGCCATCGCTTTTTTGTTTCAAAGTATCATTTTTTCAATAGGCACAACTAAAATTCCTTGCGCGCCCTTTGCTTGCAAACCCTCAATTACCTCCCAAAATTCATCTTCATTGATGACGGAATGTAACGAACTCCAACCTTCGGCTGCAAGCGGCATCACGGTAGGACTTTTCATGCCGGGTAAAAGAGCGATAATGTCGGATAATTTTTCGTTCGGCGCGTTGAGCAAAATGTATTTGTAATTTTGCGCTTTATTAAATGCGCGAATACGAAAAAGCAAGCGGTTGAGAATTTCCTGCTTTTCATTACTCAAAAAAGGGTTTGCAATCAACAAAGCTTCCGAAAACATCACCGTCGCAACTTCTTTCAAACCATTGCTCAAAAGCGTACTCCCTGTGCTGACTATATCGCAAATCGCGTCGGCTAAGCCGATACTCGGCGCAATTTCGACACTTCCGCTGATAAAATGTATGTCAGCTTGCAAAGAATTTTTATCAAAATAGGCTTGTAAAATGTTTGGGTATGTCGTCGCAATTTTCATTCCGTTTAATTGATGTATATCCGAAAAATTCATTTCACGCGGCACGGCAATGGCTAATTTGCATTTGGCAAAACCAAGTCTTTCGACAATTTCAGTCGCGCTGTTTTTTTCTACAAAAACATTTTCACCTACAATCCCGACATCGGCAACCCCGTCTTCTACATACGCGGGAATGTCATCGTCGCGCAAAAACAATAGTTCGCAAGGAAAATTTTGAGCGGTAGCTTTCAGTTGGTTATTGCCGTAATTAGTGCGAATGCCACATTCTTTGAGCATTTGCATACTTTTTTCATTCAAACGCCCTGATTTTTGAACGGCTATTTTCAATAAACTCATATCGAGTATTTATTTAATCCGAAATAAACTCGGATTGTAAAACAAAAATATTGTTTTGTCGTTTATGCCAAACATTGCATTTCCGGCACAATTATTTTTACAAACGGCATGTAATAATTGTTTTCGTGTCATAAAACGGCAATATTTGCAAAAATATTAAAAAACTCGTGAAATGAAAATATTTTCCGCCCTGTTTTTTGCTTTTCTTTTGTTTTCGAATTTTCTCAATGCACAATCACGAGAGGAGAATCCTGTTTTGATTGTTGTTTCGATAGACGGTTATCGCTACGATTACACGAATATGTACCAACCGCCGAACCTTTTGAAGATGCGCAACGGCGGCAGCTATTCCGAAAGAATGAATCCTGCATATCCGAGCAAAACTTTTCCGAATCATTACACGCTCGTAACGGGTTTGTATCCGGGGGAGCACGGGATTGTGGATAATACTTTTTTTGACAAAAAAAAGGGAGCCACTTATCGCGTCGGCGACCGGTCAAAAGTTGAAGACGGAAGTTGGTACGGCGGCGAGCCGATTTGGAATACGGCACGGCGGCACGGTTTGATTGCCGCATCTTATTTTTGGGTCGGCTCGGAAGCCCCCGTGAATGGTTCTTTTCCGAACTATTATTTTAAATACGACGAAAACGTTCCTTACGAAAAGCGTACGGAGCAGGTTTTTGAGTGGCTTGCTTTGCCGAAAGAACAAAAGCCGCAACTTATTTTGCTGTATTTTGAAAATGTAGATGCTGCGGGGCATCATTTTTCTCCGCAATCGGAAGAGGTGCGAAAGGCAGTTTTAAGAACGGACGCGGTTATCGGAAAGATGGTTGAGCAATTAGATTCTTTGCAAATCAACTATAATTTAATTGTTACTGCTGACCACGGAATGCTTGCTTACAACACCAAAAATGACGCTTTGAGTTACAAAGAACTCATGTCAAAAGTAAGTTTTCCGCTCAAGCAGGTGCAAAACAATCAGTTTCAAATTCACATTAATCCGCTTTTCAGAAAAGACAGAAAAAAAATTGTTCGACAACTGCAAAGTGTAGGCGGCGGAAAATATGATGTTTATCTCCGTTCCCAAACGCCGAAACATTGGCATTATCGCCAAAATAAACGTGTCGGCGAAATTCTCATTGTGCCAAAATCGCCTTATTTTTTCTTTAATGATGCTATTCCCCAACAAAATGAAATCAAAGGCAATCACGGACCTGACCCCGAAATCGTTCCCGAAATGCGAACCATTATTTATGCAAAAGGGAAAGACATTAAAAGCGGTGTGGTGTTGGATAAACTTGAAAATACAGAACTTTATCCTTTTATGTGCGATTTGTTGCGGATACCCGTGCGAGGTATCCACAAAAAAAGGTATAAAGAATTGAAAAAGTTAATTAAGCGATAATCAATTTTCAATTCTCACTAAAAGGCTCTCAATGCGAGTTTGTTTCATCTCTTCGGCTTCAAAAATGTAGTTTCCGAATTTAACACGCTCGCCTTTTGAGGGCATGGAGGAGCACAATTCTAAGACCAAACCGTTCAGCGTTTCGCTTTCGCCCTTAACCGCATCAAAATAATGCTCCGAAATTTGCATCGCTTCGCAAAAATCCGAAACGGTAACTTTGGCAGAAAAACGGAACGTTTGGGCATCAATTTTTGTAAACAATTTTTCCTCCTCTTCGTCATCAAATTCGTCGTTGATGTCGCCGACAATTTCTTCAATCACATCTTCCAAAGTTACAAGCCCCGAAGTGCCGCCGTATTCATCAACGACAATTGCCATGTGAATATGCTTATCTTGAAAAAGGTGAAAAAGGTCGTCAATTTTTTTCGTTTCGGGGACAAATAAAATTTGATTTCGGACGTATTGTTGCCATTTGAATTCGCTTTTATCAACATGCCTAAAACCGAGCAAATCTTTTGCGTAAAGAATTCCGATGATTTTGTCAATGTTGCCCTCATAAACAGGAATGCGCGAATAACCGTTTTCGCGAATAACAGCAACCAAGTCGGGAAAAGAAATATCAGACGCGACAACGGACATGTCCAAGCGCGAGCGCATGATTTGCCGGACGCTTTTTTGCCCGAAATTAATAATTCCTTTAAGGATTTTTTTGTTATTCTGCGTGTCTTCTTTGGTCGTGAGGTCTAAAACTTCGTTAATTTTTTCGATAGAAATCGGCTCTTCCTGTTTGTTGCTTTTAAATAATTTTTCAACAATATCGGAAACCGTTATCAAAAACCACGCGAGAGGTTTAACAAGCGTAACACCGAGCATCATAGGGCTAACCATAGCTTTGGCGACCACTAAATTTTTTCTTTGCGCTGCTGCTTTCGGCAACAATTCGCCGAAAAAAACAATCGCACAAGTTGTGCTGACGGTGAGAAAAAGAATGATAATTCCGCCTTCGTCTTTGCCGAAAATTTGCCAAGTGATGTATGTCGAGAGCATGACAATCGCTACATTGACGGTATTATTGAGAATGAGAATAGTTGCCAAAAGATTTTTTCGCTGTTTGAAAACAAGCGAATAAATTTGTTTTTCAACCGCGACTTTGCTCTCCTTAAAGTCGCTCAATGTCTTATCAGACAAGGAAAAGAACGCCACTTCCGATGCGGAAATCATACCCGAAGCCATCAGAAGAAGAATTAGGAAAAAGAATTCAAGCACAATTGTTGCGCTCGGAAGTGGTACGTCACCAAGAAAAAAACTACTTGAGTCCAATTTTAAAGAATTTTGCGCAAATTTACAAATTAAAAAGGCAAATCATCTGTAGGGTCTCCGATAATAGGTTCTTTCATTTCCGGAGTGTTGTTGCCGCCGGTAGTTACCTTGTCGTTTCCTCCGTTGACGGGAGCAGTGCGAGTAGAGTACTCTTCGGCAGGCGGCGGAACGTTTGAATAGGAACCGCTTCCCGTGCCGGCACTCATCAAAACCAAATTAGAGGCTACAATTTCTGTGATTGAACGAGAAACACCCTCTTGTTCGTAAGTTCTTGTCGTAATTTTTCCTTCAATAAACACTTTTGAACCTCTTTTCAAGTATCTTTCCGAAAGCTCAGCCAAACCACGCCAAGCCACGATTCGATGCCACTCTGTTTTCTCCTGACGATTGTTATCCCTGTCAATGTACGTTTCTGTCGTTGCAATGTTGAAAGTCGCCAACTTAACACCATTTTCCAAATTTCTGATTTGCGGGTCTGCTCCGAGATTGCCAACCAAAATAGCCTTGTTGTATCCTGCCATTGTCGTATGTTTTTTGCAAAACTACAAAGTTTTTACTTGTAAAATCAAATTATTTTCTTGTTTTTTTGCAAATTTTTTCTTTGTCCGCAAATTTTTTTTCAGCTTTCAAAAGATTTTGTATTTTTTAACAAGAAGTTTTCCGAGAATGACCGCAAAATTCAAATTTACTGTGATGTAATAAAAATTCAAAAAAATTACAAAATCAAAAAAGCATCTGAATTTCTTTTTTTAACAAAAGTAAAGCTTCGCGATTTTGGTCTGTTTTTTTTGCCGCAACGTGTTCAATCAAAACTTGTGCAAGCTCGCGCGCGGGCGCGTTCGCATCAATTTGAGAACCGAAATGATTGACAATCGAGAGCGATTCTTCCACTGCCGAAGTAATTAAATTCCAAGCATCGGGTGAGATATAAATTTGCTGTGCGTAATTGTGCGCCAATTCCTCCCGCATATTGAAGTTGAGCGCGTGTTGCAATTCGCCCGATTTGTTTTGTGAAAAATCCATTTTCCGCAACAATTCGACAAGGTGATTCCGCTCGAGAAAAAGTGCCATTCGTTCGTAAGCCTGCAAGCGAATCGGCAAAGAAATTTGTTTGCCGGCTTCAATGACGGCAAGTTTGCTTGCGGCGGTTTCTTTATTTAAAAATCCTTTTACAGTTGCATACATTCCGTACATCATCAAAGAAGACGGGAGAATTGTATAGAGCAATGATTTTGCAATTTCTTCCATTTCGATTTTTTTTGCCAATATTAAAAGCTAAAAACACTCCGCAAAAACATTTGCGAAGTGTTTTCAAAACTGTTAAAAACTTGCGATTAACCGCCAAAGTCGTCAAACATAACGTTTTCTTCGGGAATACCCAAGTCGTCGAACATTTTTACGAGTGCCGCATTCATCATGGGCGGTCCGCAGAAATAGTATTCAATGTCTTCCGGTTCGGGGTGTTTATCGAGATATTCTTGACGAAGAACCGTATGAATAAATCCCGTAAAACCGTCGCCTTCTTTGGCATCTACTGATTTTTTTACTTTCCAATTGTCTTCCGGCATCGGCTCGGAAAGTGCAATGTGGAATTTGAAATTCGGAAACTCCGCTTCAATTTTTCTGAAATGGTCGACATAAAACAATTCGCGAAGCGAACGACCGCCGTACCAATAACTGACTTTTCTGTCGGTTTTTAAGGTATGAAAAAGGTGAAAAATATGCGAACGAAGAGGAGCCATGCCCGCACCGCCGCCGATATAAATCATTTCTTTTTTCGTATTCTTGATGTGGAATTCGCCGTAAGGTCCCGAAACAGTAACTTTGTCCCCCGGTTTGCGAGAGAAAATGTACGACGAACAAATACCCGGATTTACGTCCATCCATTTGTTGTTCGTTCTGTCCCACGGGGGAGTTGCGATACGAATGTTCAACATGACAATATTGCCTTCCGCAGGGTGGTTAGCCATAGAATAAGCGCGGAAGCAAGGTTCGGGATTGACCATTTTCAAATCCCAAAGTTTAAATTTGTCCCAATCGGGGTAAAATTTCTTTGTGTCCGTCGAAACACTCGGGTCGGGCGCGATGTCCATGTCTTTGAAGTTCACGGTAATTGTCGGAACGTCAATTTGAATATATCCGCCTGATTCGAAGTGTAAAGTTTCGCCCGCAGGCAATTTTACCACAAATTCTTTGATGAATGTCGCAACATTATAGTTTGAAACAACCTCACAATCCCATTTTTTAATACCAAAAATTTCGTCGGGAATTCTGATTTTCATATCTTGCTTCACTTTTACCTGACAAGCAAGGCGAACATTCTCTTGTTTTTCTTTGCGACTGAGATGCCCGACTTCTGTCGGCAAAACGTCGCCGCCGCCGCTTTCGACCGTACATTTGCACATCGCACATGTACCGCCGCCGCCGCACGCCGAAGGGAGGAAAATTTTTGAGTTTCCTAATGTTGATAAAAGGCTTGAGCCTGCCGGAACCACCAAAGGTTTGCCTTCATCGCCGTTGATAATAATCTTCACATCGCCGCTTTGCACAAGGGAATATTGCGCAAGCAACAAAATGAACACCAACAACAACATCACGACCAAGAAAGCAACAATACCTGAACCGATAATTAATGCATCCATTTATTACAAATTTTGCTGAAATCTTATGATTGAAAAAACGTCTCTCAAACAAATCAAATGCAAAACTATATCATTGTTTTGCATTTGCAAAAAAAAATAAAAATTATTTTTTAAACTCCTTGACAAACCAAAACAGATTTCTCAAAAGCTCTGTTTTTCAACTCCTCCCGACGCAAGCCCCAAAACGCAATGCCCGTATCGCCAAAGAAGTATAAATCAGAGGCATAGTCCATAAAACTGATTTGTAAAAGCAGCTCATAATCGCCCGATTCGCCCCCGCCTTGACGCGCCCACGCCTCATATACGTCCGAAGTCAGCGAATGAGGATAGCCCAACATCCAATCCTCACACGTCAGCGAACGATGCGTAACCGTGCAAATATGATTGTTGATAAGACCGAGATGATAAATATCTTTGTCCGTTAAGTTGAGGGCTTTTAAGCGCGAATCCAAAAGTGAAGGCAAGACATAATCCGCTCTGAATTTCAAATCAAAGGTAGAAAATTTTGTCAAGTCTGTCAAATCGGCAGGATAGTTTTTGCGCTCCAAGTTTTTAGGGTTTTCCAAAAACAAAACTTTCGATTTTTCTAATTTTTCAAAAGGAAGATTTTCTTCATCAGCCTCAATGAAAAAATAAAGAATTCCTTTTTCGGGAAAAATTCCGTCGCGGTCGTAAGGTTTTACTTCTTCAAAATTAATTTGTGCAACAAAAGTCATGGATTTGCCCTTTGTCGTCAGCCATGACATCTCGGCGGGAAGATGCGGTCGTCCTCCGATTTTTGACGTGCCGAGCGATAATTCGTCGCTTTCGACCGGCACGGGGTCGCAACTGACAGTGTAGCGGAGCAGGTTTTTCAGCACCGCCGAATCAAAACTCCACTCTTCTTTGTCAATCAAATGCGAAATACTCTTGTGAATATCAACTTCAAAACTCATATTTGACGTGTTTTAGTGTTTTTTGAATTAAAATTGCCAAAAATTATGCTTTCGGACAATCCTTGCATCTTTTTGACTTTTTATATTTTTTACAGCACTTTTTGTTTTTACAAACAAATTCTTCGCAAACAAACCCAATGTTTTCGTTTTGCGAGTTGCCGACTGCATTAAAACTGTTGTTCATGGAGATTTAGTTTTTCAAATTTACGACAAAATTTGAAAATCCTAATTTATTTATCGAATTTTTTGGCAATTTTTCAAATTTCTTTAAGCGGAATGACATTTTTCGGTTTTAGCCCGTAAGAACAGTTTTTTCATCGCCTTTGTTTTTGTCTTCACTAATGACCTCTTGATGCGGGAGATTTTGTCGCTTTTGTGAGGAAATTAGCGGAATACGGCGAGTGAATAAACAAGAACACTTGCAAGAAATGTTTGTTCAACGCTCTTTGAAGTGCATATTTTTTTGAAAATTTTTTTTCAAAACGCGCTTTATTTTAAATTTTTGTATATTGCTTCAGATTTTTGTTCTTTTCATTCTATTTAAAACTGCCATGCTTAAAAAAATTTTTTTTATTATTTTTCTGACTGCCATGTTGAACGAAACAAGCATTTTTGCCCAAACTGAAAGCGATTTTCGCATTTCGGTCTTTAAAAACGGCTCTGCATTTTTTGCAAAAAAAGTCAAATTAAACGCGGAAACCGGCACTGCGCATTATTTCAAACTGCCGAACGCCGCTTATGGTTTGTTGTGGTTTAACGCTGAAAATAACACTTTAAAATACGTTAAAACTTTTGTAAAAACTTCAGAATCTAACCGAAAAATCACTTCCCTCAAAGAACTTGTTCGTGAAAATAAAGGCAAAAAAGCCACCGTCAGCTACGCAACAGGGCAGGCAATCTCGCGTGCGGAAGGTGTTCTTGCGTGCGAAAACGGCTTAGTCGTCGTAAAATCTTCGGAAAAAACGGTCATTTTTGAAGAGCAATTTCTCCTCGATTGCACGTTTTCGGAGCAACCGAATTTTTCTTTCACTGAAAAAAAATCAGAGGACTGTTGGGAAATGAATTTTGCCAAAAATAATAAGGAGCAAATTGTCGACTTTTTTTACTTGCAACGCGGTTTAGCGTGGTTTCCGTCTTACCAAATTGAACTTCTTTCGGAAGACAAAGCGCGTTTATCCTTTAGTACACAAATCGTCAACGAGGCGGAAGATTTTGAAAATGCAAGTTTGCAGCTCGTCGTCGGCGTTCCGAATTTTCTCTTTGAAAACCTTAAATCGCCTTTATGTTCTACCGAAAGTGTATATACTTTATTATCGCAACTCAGCGGTGCGGGCAATACGCGATTCAGACCGACTTCCATGACAAACATGATTTCGCAGCAAAGAATGTCTTACGATTCGTACAACTCCCCCGGTTTTAATGAGGAAGCAGAAGAAAGCGAAACGGAAGCAACGGGGGAACAAGCCGGCGACCTCTTTTTTTACGATGCGCCCGCAGGAATTTCTTTGAAAAAAGGCGAAAAAATGGCTTTTGATATTTTCCGCTCCGAATGTTCTTACCAACATTCTTATGATGTGCAGTTGCCGCAAACACGCTCAGACGGCTCATTTTCTTCCGAATTTAAGCCCACGGAGAGCAAATTGCCCGAAGTTTGGCATTCCGTTCATATCAAAAATGAAACAAAAACTCCTTGGACAACCGCGCCGATTTTTGCCCTCAGCAAACTCGGCAACGCAAAACCGCTCAGTCAGGACAAATTGACATACACGCCCGTAGGCGCGAAAGCGAAAATTAAACTCACGATTGCCGCAGATATTGCCGTGAAAGAAGAAGAACGCGAAATTGAGCGAAAACAAGTGAAATTCAAGGACGGCGTGTACGACCAAATCACCGTCGAAGCCAAAATTACGGTGAATAATTACAAAAAAAGCAGCGTCAAAATCAATATCGGGCGCGCTGTGATGGGCGAAACGATTAAGTCTGACAGCCTTTGGAAAGTGGAGAAAAAAACCGGCTACTATTATAATGCTAACAACAAAAATAATCAAATTAATTGGGAAATTGACGCACCGGCGGGCGGCGAAAAAGTGATAACGTACAGTTACATGACTTTTGTCAGGCGTTAATTTTTTTCGCCATTGTTTATGTCTTCACAAACAACCTCATGATGCGATGTGTCGCTTGTGGAGACACAAGCAACGGCGAAGATGCGATGTGTCGCTTGTGGAGACACAAGCAACGGCGAAAATGCGATGTGTCGCTTGTGGAGACACAAGCAACGGCGAAGATGCGATGTGTCGCTTGTGGAGACACAAGCAACGGCGAAAATGTCGTTTGCGAGGAAAAAAAACAACAACTGAGGGAATAAATACTTTACTCATTTACCGACTTTTGAATGAACCGATAACAAAAATGTCATGTTTGAAGATTTTAGAAAAAAAATTGCGGATAATCGTTTGAAACAAGTTTTGGACGAATTATTGCAAAAAAAAGAACTTTTTGACCCCGAAATTGGGGATATGCTCATTCTTTTGCAAGCTCGATTTCGTTCGGCTTCCCAAAAAAACGCCCTTCGCTTAATGACGGAGCAAGAATTTTCTGTCGAAAAAAATTCTGTTACCTTGGCAGTGTTAAATATTTTGGCAGAAACGGAAGAAAAAGCAAACGCAAAACAGCCGCATACCGGCGAAACTATCGGCGCGGAGAGTTTGTCCGCGCTGAAAAAATTATTAAAAGGAATGGTGGACGATTTGCGATTTGATGAAATTTTTGAAAAAATAGAAGAAAAATCAGCCGTTTTATCCTTTGAACGCGCTACGTTAAGCACTTTGCGCAATGAATTTGTGCATGAAGGGCGCACCGACCTTGTTTATTGCGGGCGTGTTCGTTCGTTTATTTCTACTTTACAAATTAAAAATTAGGGCAAAAAAATATCTTTAGGGCGTTTTGGTGGCTTTTTTAGGAGCGAAAAAGTTGCTTAGGCTGTTCGCACATCAAATTTTTTTTTGAAATAAAATGCACACTTTCGCTATTTTTCTACCTTTGCACTTTCATTTGTAATGTCAAAAAAAATGCGTCTTAACCTGAAAAACCCTATCGTCTTTTTCGACCTTGAAACGACCGGAATTGATTTAATGAATGACAGAATTGTCGAATATTCATTTTTAAAAGTCAATCCGAACGGTGAAAAAGAACAAATAACGCAGCGAGTGAACCCGATGCGCCCGATTCCCGAAAAATCAACTTCGATTCACGGAATTAAAGACGAAGATGTCAAGGATTTGTTGCCTTTTAAGGCGCACGCAAAAAAGTTAGCGGATTTTTTGCTCGGTTGTGATTTAGCAGGTTTTAACATTATTCGCTTTGATATTCCGATGCTTGTTGAAGAAATGCTGCGCGCCGAAGTAAGTTTTGATGTCAGCAAAAAGAAAATCATTGATTTACAAAGAATTTACCACATGATGGAGCCGCGAACTTTGTCGGCGGCTTACAAATTTTATTGCAACACATCCCTCGAAAATGCGCACTCTGCCGCGGCTGACACAAGTGCCTGTCTCGACGTTTTGGACGCGCAAATCGCTATGTATGAAAACAGAGAAATTACCGACGAAGCCGGAAATGTTACAATTCCGGTCAAAAATGACGTTGCGGCTTTGCATCAACTCACGTTAAGCAATTTTTTTGACTTGGCGGGGCGAATGATTTTGAATGAAAAAGCTGAGGTTGTTTTTAATTTTGGTAAATATAAAAATCAAATTGTTGCGGACGTTTTGAAAAAAGACCCCTCTTACTACGATTGGATGATGAAAGGCGACTTTGCTTTAAATACCAAGCAAAAATTAACAGAATTAAAATTAAGCAGTTTAAAAAATCGCTAAATGACCATCGCACTCGTCGGCAACGGCAATGTTTCCAATGCTTTGCAAGATTTTTTTTTGCAAAACAATATCACAACGGCAAAAATTGTGGTGAGAAATATTCCCGAAAACGCTAATAATAAGCCTTTTACGCTCGATTTCGACCTAAGCAACACCTCCGCAGAGCTTGTTTTGATTGCCGTAAAAGATGATGCCGTAGCGCAAACAGCCCAAAAATTGCGTGTGCGCGAGGGGACAATTGTTGCTCACACCTCGGGCAGTGTGCCGCTTGAGGCGATTTCAGCATTTCATACGCACGCAGGAGTTTTTTACCCATTGCAAACTTTTACGCGCGGGAAAAAAATTGATTGGCAAAAAATAAGTATTTTCACCGAAGCAAACGACGAAACAACGGAGGCAACGCTCAATCGTTTGGCAAGACTTTTTACGGACAAAGTGCAGCGTGTAGAGTCGGCGCAAAGGGCGGAAATTCACCTTTCCGCCGTTTTTGCCTGCAATTTCGGCAATTTTATGTTTGCTTTGGCGGCGGAAAGGCTCGAAAAAAAACAGCTTCATTTTGATATTTTGAAACCCCTTATCGAAGAAACTGTTGAGAAAGCTTTTGCCTTTTCTCCGCAAAATGCGCAAACGGGTCCTGCAAGAAGGGGCGACGAAAAAGTTATCGAAAAACACCTCGATATGTTGAAAAACGATGTTTTCTCGGACGAAATTTACCGTTTGTTGAGCAAGCTTATTCGTGAAAAATATGCCGAAAAAAATAATTCGGCAAATTAATTTTACGGCTTCAAAAGTTGCATCAAATATTGCCCGTAACCGCTTTTCAACAGTGGTTTGGCGATTTCGGTCAGTTGCTCTTCATTTATAAATTTCATTTTGAAAGCCACTTCTTCAATGCAGCCGACTTTTAAACCCTGACGCTCTTCGACAACTTGTACAAACTGTCCTGCTTGCATCAAGGACGGAAAAGTACCGGTATCTAACCATGCCATTCCCCTGTCCATGATTTCGACAGAAAGCGTTCCGGCATTGAGATAGGCTTTGTTTACGTCCGTTATTTCATATTCACCTCTTGCAGAAGGTTGCAAATTTTCGGCAATTTCTAAAACTTCATTATCGTAAAAGTACAAACCCGGAACCGCGTAATTTGAGCGCGGCTGCGAGGGTTTTTCTTCGATAGAAATCGCTTTTCTGTTTTTATCAAATTCCACCACGCCGTAACGTTGCGGGTCTGAAACATGATAGGCAAAAATAATTCCGCCTTCGGGCTTATTGCTGCGTTGCAACATATTTTCCAATCCGTTGCCGTAAAAAATATTATCCCCCAAAATCAAAGCCACTTTATCTTTGCCGATAAATGAACGACCGATAACGAATGCCTGCGCCAAGCCGTTCGGCTGCTCCTGTATCGCGTATGTAAAACGGCAGCCTAAACGCGAGCCGTCGCCGAGCAAACGCATGAAATGCGGTATGTCATAAGGAGTTGAGATAATTAAAATTTCGCGAATTGATGCCGACATTAAGACCGAAAGCGGGTAATAAATCATCGGTTTGTCGTAAACGGGCAAGAGTTGTTTGCTCATTGCCAAGGTTAAGGGGTGCAGGCGAGTTCCCGAACCGCCGGCTAAAATGATACCTTTCATGCGATTTTTTTCAAACTTTCATACGGCGTTAAGCCCCGATTTTTTTGAAATCGAAGTAAAAATTGTAACAATTTAACCGGTTTCCCAAGAATGCAGCACAAGCTTTAGCTTGCGACCTTACATTTGCTTGTTGAGGATACTTTTCTCTTAAATCTGCAAGTTAATACTTGCGGTACACGCCGGCTAAATAGTTACTAAAAATTAATTAAATCGCTGCAAAATAAATAAAATATTCTCAAAGCGGCAAAAAGGGACTATTAAGCCGGCGTGTACCGCGAGCTTCAGCTTGCGGGTTTGGAGGAATTGCAAACCTATAAGGTCTTGAAGACCTTATAGGTTTTGGGTTGTAATCCCGATTGCCATGGATAACGCATTCCTGCGTCAATTGACAATTGACAATTGTCAATTTTTAAAAGTCGTAATCCCGATTGCCATGGATAACGCATTCCTGCGTCAATTGACAATTGACAATTGTCAATTTTTAAAAG
>JBPOJO010000022.1:0-6356 GCA_052033485.1 Bacteroidota bacterium
GATATTAACACTAAAAACGGCATTCAAAGGCATTTATCGAGTTTAACTATTGCGCTGCCGCAGGGTTTCGGGCAAAATATTTCGTCAAAATTTGAAGACAGAATTTATCCTAATGCTGTTCAGTTGCTCAATATCATCAAAGATACCTCGCCGAATCGCCTTGCTCTTGCGAAATGGATTGAATTATATGATTTTAAACACAAAGAAAAAGGAACGCCTACGAGCAATTGGTCAGAGGCTATTAAACATCTTTTTGAAATTATTTCAAAAATTACTCTCTCGGAAGATGAAGAAGGGAATGAAAGCGGTAATGTTGAATTTTTAAAAACAGCCAAAACAGACAGCGGAAACACGAGAATCCTTGTGAAAACACCTGATAATCCCGGCGGTATAGACTTAAATTTACTCAGTCAAGGCTATCAAAATCTTTTTTATTGGGTCGGTTCTCTCCTTTCAGCTTTATATCGTTTTAAAGATTATGCCTCAGAAGAGCCTGAATATGAGGAATACGGAAAAACTGACATAAAAAATCTCCCTGCCGTTATCATTATTGACGAAATTGACACTTATTTAAACGCCGATTGGCAAGCCAACATTTTGAGGGTTTTGTATGAGGAATTTCCGAATATTCAGTTTATTGTAACGACACATTCCGATTTGGTGTTGAGCGGTTTTGATAATGAAAAAATTCACATTATCTCTCCCGATACCGTTTATTCGCCACGAAATAATACTTTCGGTTTGGACAGAACGCGCGTTTCTGTTTTCACAGGTACACAAATTCGCTATCCGAAAATTCAAAAATTGATTGAGGAAGCTGATGATTTTATCGAAAACAACGATTTTACTGCCGCCGAAGCTAAAATTCACGAACTCAAAAACGCTAATCCATTAATATCGGATATTTTGCGACTGGAAGCACAAATCAGAAACCGTAAATCGTAGTCTACTATGCAAACAATAGTCAAAAATCAAGAGCCGTCGAGTTTTAATGAGTGGAAAATGATACAACTACCACATGATTGGAGTATAAACTGCCAAGGTAAGTCAAGTTCTTTTTGGGAAAAGCTAAAAAAATTTGAAAAAGGTGTTTTTAAAGAAATACAAGAAAGCCTTTTGCGAGAGCAAGGTTTTTTATGCTGTTATTGTTCGACTGAAATCGGGTTACATGACCCGGAAAACAAGAAATGCAGTATTTCGATTGAACACCTAAAAGCTAAGGATACAAACTGCGAATTAACATTTGATTACCGAAATTTATTGGCTTCTTGTCAATGGACGGGCAATTGCAACCTGAAAAGAAAAAACACGCCTTTGCGAAAACTCAATCCCCTTAACGAGGAAATTGTCAAACAATTATATTTTAAAAAGGATAAGAAGAATTTTATTTTGACAAGTGATGACGAAGATTTGACTGCGGATATTGAAACACTAAACCTTAATCATTCTGATTTGAGTAAGACAAGAAAAGAAATTTTTACTGAGTTGAAACTGAATATTAACGAATCTTTTGAAAATTGTAAAGATGAAGAAGAGCAAAAAAAGGCTTTGCAATTATTGTATGAAAAATATTCTCAAAAAGATGCCGACACAGGGAAGTTTATACCTTACAGTTCATTTCGAATTTGGGTTCTCAAAAGTAAATTTCCCAAAATGTTCCCTTAATATTAAAAAAAAGCTCAAAAATCCGCAATCATTTCGCTTTTTTGAAAAATTATGTATCTTGCAAAAAAAATAGATTAAAATGTATACCCTGAACAGAATTTATCAAACAAATCTCTCCCTGCTGACTGATTTGTATCAAATGACAATGGCTTACGGGTATTGGAAATCAGGCATTATTGAAAGAGAAGCCGTTTTCAATATGTTTTTTCGTAAAAATCCTTTCAACGGCGGTTATGCAGTCGCTTGCGGTCTGCATGATGTGATTGATTTTTTAAATGATTTTCACTTTTCGGAAGAAGATTTATCCTATTTATCTACCCTTAACGGAAACGACGGGAAACCACTTTTTCACCGCGATTTTTTGGAGTATATGCGCAAAATGGAATTTAGTTGTCGCGTTGATGCCATTCCCGAAGGAACAGTCGTTTTTCCGCATGAACCGCTTTTACGTATTCAAGGTCCTTTATTTCAATGCCAATTGGTCGAAACTGCCATTTTGAACATCATTAATTTTCAAACCCTCATCGCAACCAAAGCCTCTCGTATGCGCGTTGCGGCAGGCGACGAGAAAATTTTGGAGTTTGGATTGCGACGCGCTCAGGGTATTGACGGCTCACTTTCCGCCTCCCGTGCCGCCTACATCGGCGGTTGCGACGCTACGTCAAATTTGCTTGCCGGACGACTTTTCGACATTCCCGTCAAAGGAACACATGCCCACAGTTGGGTGATGTCTTTTGACAATGAAATTGAGGCTTTTGAAGCCTATTCCGAAGCTTTGCCGAATAATTGTACTTTTCTTGTGGACACTTACGACACCTTGCAAGGCGTTAAACACGCTATCGCAATCGGCAAAAAAATTCAGGAAAAAGGACACCGTTTTCAGGGTATCAGGTTGGATTCGGGCGACTTAGCGTATTTGAGTATCGAAGCCCGAAAAATGCTTGATGACGCAGGTTTTCACCAAACCGACATCGTCGCAAGCAACGACCTCGATGAAAATATCATTGAAAGTTTGCACCATCAAGGCGCAAAAGTGAATGTGTGGGGAATCGGCACAAAACTCGTTACCGGCGACGGACAGCCCGCACTCGGCGGAGTCTATAAAATTGCGGCAATTAAAGACGAAAACGGCGTTTGGCAATACAAAGTCAAACTTTCGGAGCAGGCTGTGAAAGTTTCGACACCCGGTATTCAGCAAGTGCGCCGCTATTTCAACGGAAAAGAGTGCATCGCCGATATGATTTACGACGAACTGAACCCGCCGAAAGAGGAAGCCCTGATTATTGACCCGATGGACATGACAAGACGCAAATATTTGCACCCCGATACGGCTTTTTCCGACTTGCTTGTGCCGATTTTTGTCGACGGAAAGCAAGTTTACGAAAAGCCCGCTATTCATATCACAAAACGAAAAGTCGAAGACGGTTTGGAAAGTTTGCACAAAAGTATCAAACGTTTTGTCAATGCGCACGCCTACCCCGTCGGTTTGGAGAAAGGATTGTACGACATGAAAACCGATTTAATTTTGAAATTGCGTCAATTCAAATAAGCAATCAAAAACATACATTTACACCCTAATGATTTCCAAAGTTCTTAGGGTGTAAATGCCATATTACAGTTTGTTGGCTTATTTTAACATTTTGACAACAAATCATAAAATTCTTGTTGCAAAACTGCCGCCTTATTATTGGCATACCAAGTGTGTAATTCTTTTTCGATATCGTCCCACGGAACACCTGCTTGTTTGCGGCTCACCACCAATTCACGTGCGGGCTGCGGACGCGCTCCCCACATAAAAAGCTCTTTGCCCTCAGCATCAAAAGCGACTAATTTCGGAATAGCGCGACCGCCGTTCGTGAGATATTGGTTCATCACTTCGGGATTCTCATCGCGAATAAGAATTTCAAGTGTAATGCCGGCTTCCTGCGCAATTTTTGCGATAGCGGGTATATTTTGCGAACAGTCGCCGCACCACGCTTCCGCAAGCAACAACCAACGTTGATTAAATTTCTTTTGTTTCAAAAGCTCCGTCAACTCAGCAGAAAGGCTAAGCGTTTTTTTCCAACGTTCCATTCTTTTGATGTTCAAAGCCGTAAATTCGAGCAATTTAAGGGCTTCCGGTTCAGTCGGTTTAACGGGGTTTTCGACTTGGGATTTTGCAAAAAGCAAAAATTCGTCGTAAGTAAGGGCGGTTTTGATATTCATCATTGCGATTTTTTTTGTAAAAAAAATGACCTCAAACAGCGGTCATTCAGACAACGAAAACCAAACATTAAAAAAAAAATTTTAGTTCATACCATTGTTAATTTTGCCCTTCCGCTCGGTTGTTGTTTTTTTGAAATTTTGTCGGGCAAAAATGCCATTCTGCAAATTTTTTATTTGCCGTTTGTCAAAAAACCGGTGAGAAAGTTTAAACATCTTTTTGTTCATAATTTTTTCATCTAAACGACTGATTAGTACGTAATAATGCGTTTTTTTTTGCCCTAACGACTTTATTTTTCTTTAAAAAAGCCACGCAAAACTCCTTTTTTTTACAACATTTAACAAACATTCTGTTCACGAATACGAGCGAACTTTGCCTTGCGAACCAAAACATGACTCCTCATGAACGCAAATCAAACAAGACAAGTCGAAGTCGCGATTATTTCAGACCTTCACTTAGGAACAATCGGTTGTCAAGCCGAAAAAGTATTAACATACCTTAAAAGTATCCGCCCGCGCACGCTGATTCTGAACGGCGACATTATTGACATTTGGCAGTTTCGGAAAAGTTATTTTCCCGCCGCTCATCTCGAAGTAATCAAAGAAATTATTTCGAAAATGCTTTCCGGAACGGAAGTTTTTTATCTCACGGGCAATCATGATGAGCTTCTGCGCCGATTGCCCGAGATTCACCTTGCAAATTTTCATCTCCTCAACAAAATGGTTTTGGAAATAGACGGCAAAAAAGCGTGGGTTTTTCACGGCGATGTTTTTGATGTTACAATGAAATATTCTAAATGGCTCGCAAAACTCGGCGCAGTCGGTTATGATTTGCTCATTGTAATTAATAACATTTTTAACTTTTTTTCCGAATTTGTCGGTATGGGGCGCATCTCATTTTCCAAAAAAATTAAAAACAGCGTGAAAGCCGCCGTGAAATACATCAACGATTTTGAGCAAACAGCCGGCGATTTGGCGATAGACAAAAAGTACGATTTATTTATTTGCGGACACATTCACCGACCGCAAGACAAAATGATTTACAATGAAAAAGGCAGCGTAAGGTACTTAAATTCAGGCGATTGGATTGAAAACAATACCGCCTTGGAGTATCATCTCGGCGTTTGGTCAGTTTTTTCTTTTGATGATGAAATGAAAGCAGCCAAAAAAGCGAACGACGAAAGAAAAGAAACCGACACAAGACCGCTTGTTAATTTTTAATTTTTTAACCATTTCATTTCCCCTCTCCGAGCAATTTTAGCACACAAAATTGTACGCGGGCTTATCCTTTTTCTATGAAAATTTTATATGCGATTCAAGGTACGGGCAACGGGCATGTCAGCCGTGCGCGTGAAATAGTGCCGTTATTGAAAGATTATTGCGAAACCGATGTTTTTTTGAGCGGTAATAATTCGCAAGTGCTTTTGCCTTTTGAGGTGAAATACAGAAGCAAGGGTTTTTCGTTTTATTATTCAAAAAAAGGCGGTTTAGATTATTTTAAGAGTTTGAAAAACTTTGAAGGGCTGCGTATTTGGAAAGAAATCAATGATTTTCCGGTCGAAAAATACGATTTGGTCATCAATGATTTTGAATGTATCTCGGCTTATGCGGCAAAATTTAAAAAAGTGCCTTGTTTTAGTTTCAGTCATCAAGCAGCTTATTGGTCAGATAAAACGCCGCGCCCGAAACAAAAAAGTATTTTAGGTGAAAATGTGTTAAAATATTACGCGCCCTCGGACGAAAAAATCGGTTTGCATTTCGATTGTTTCGATACTTTTATTCGCAAACCTGTTATTCGCCGCGAAGTTCGCAATTTGCTCCCGCGAATCCGCCCGCACATAAGCGTTTATCTCCCTCATTATCACCCCGATATCTTAATTCCGATTTTCAAAAAAATTCCCGACGTGGAATGGCACATTTTTTATCCTTCAAAAGGTGTTCAAATCAGCGGAAACGTAACGTGTATGCCCGTTACGGGCGAAGGTTTTTTGCAAAGCATGTGCGATTCAACAGGCGTTTTGACAGGAGCAGGCTTTGAAACGCCGGCTGAAGCAATTTTTTTGGGAAAAAAATTGATGTGCATACCGATTGCGGGGCAATATGAGCAATTATGCAATGCAGCGGCTTTGGAAAAAAGCGGCATTGAGGTCGTGCAAAAAATCGGAAAAGATTTTGAAAGAAAGCTACAGCAATGGCTCAACAATTCCGCGCCGCTCAAAATTGATTACCCCGACGACACAAGAAATTTAACGGAAGAAATAATTTACGGCAAAAAAAACGTTCGCGCTTAGATTTTGGCGCAAAAAAATACGCTAAACATACCAAACCTGTAATTTCGTAAGGACTTACAGGTTTGATAATCAATATTTTATCTTTCGCCATTGCTTGTATTACACAAGTAACAAAAAAACCGCATCACGAGCTCGTTTGTGAAGTCAAAAACAACGGCGAAAGCAAAAAGGATTCCCGCTTTTGAAAATTTGTAACTA
>JBPOJO010000144.1:0-2582 GCA_052033485.1 Bacteroidota bacterium
TGCTTCCGCCGACAAGAACGGCGTTTTCAGTTTCTCTGTAATACTGTTCAATTCGTGCTTTCGACATGGAAAAAAGTATTTTTTGTGCAGTTTTTTTGCAAAGTTATTCAAAAATTTGATTTGTGTAAAGTCTTGTTTTTTTCTTTGTGCCGGCGTTTGCAAGGATACAAAACTTTGCGCGAAAGAGTTACTTTTTTTTAAGATACGCTTTGAAAAAATAATTTTTCGCACAAAATTTTATACATTTGTAGTCTGGTTAACACATTTTCGCACACTGCGGCTTATTCTGTATTTTTTATGACGAAAAAAATTTACAAAACTTCTATTTCAAATGCAAAACGAGCACGATAATCGGTTCATACATCGTGATTTAAGTTGGTTGAGTTTTAATCACAGAGTACTTGAAGAGGCAAAAGATGAGCGCGTGCCCCTTTTTGAGCGATTGCGTTTTATGGCAATTTTTTCCTCTAACTTAGATGAGTTTTTCAGAGTGCGAGTCGCTTTTATTCGTCGTTTGATGAAAATAAAGCCCGTCATTATTCAGAAAAAATTCACTTACTCACCCGCAGAAATTGCCCATAAAATTCATCAAATTGTTCGGGTGCAACATCGTGAATACCGAAATTTATTTACTTACGAACTTATTCCCGCGCTGAAAGACAATAATATCATTTTATATCGCCGAAAACAAGATTTGAATGAAGAACATTTGTCGGAAGTGCGTTATTATTTTCGCACAAAAGTTCTCGCTTATTTGCAGCCGGTTTTTGTCTATGATTATCAAGATGCGCCGTTTTTGGTCAATAAAGCCCTGTATTTTGCCGTTCGTATGCGCGAAAAAGGCTACCCCGAAGCGGAAATTGTTCATGCAATTTTGAATATTCCCTCTTCTGATTTGCCGCGTTTTTATGAACTCTCTCAGCAGGACGGCAAACGATTTTATATTTTTCTCGACGAAATTATTCGTATCAATCTTGAAACAATTTTTCCGAGCTTTGATATTATTGATTCTTACAGCATAAAAATCACGCGCGATGCCGAATTGCGACTTGATGAAAATGCCAATAAAGCTCTTATCCGAAAAATTAAAAAGGAATTGGTCAAAAGAAGTGCGGGCGCACCGACCCGATTTTTGTATGACAATAAAATGCCGAAAGACTTTTTGGAATTTTTAATGTACGTTTATCAACTTGAATCGGACGATTTGGTGCCCGGAGGGCGTTTTCATAATTTCAGCGACTTTATGAAATTTCCGAACCCCTACGCCCCCAAACACGAAAATGCAGCAATGCCGGCACTCCCGCATCTCGAATTAGACAGCTTTAACTCATTTTTCGATGCGATTGACCATAAAGATTATCTGCTTCATTTTCCCTATCAATCTTATGATTATGTTTTGCGCTTTTTTAACGAAGCTGCCATTGACCCTTATGTGCGCGAAATTAAAGTTACGGTTTATAGAATTGCTGCTAACTCCTTCATAGCCAATGCTTTAATCAGTGCTGCACGTAACGGAAAAAAAGTAACCGTTTTGGTCGAATACAAAGCGCGATTCGATGAGGAAAATAATTTAAAGTGGGCTGAATTAATGGAAAATGCCGGTGTAAAAATTATTTACAGCGTGCCGGGTTTAAAAGTTCACGCCAAAATCGCACTCATCACGAGGCGAAACAAACAACACCAAGTCAAAAGATATGCCTATCTCGGCACGGGTAATTTTAACGAAATTACCGCCCGAATTTATACCGACCACGGACTTTTTACCTCAAATGCAGACTTCGTAAACGAACTCGAACTGATATTTCGCTATCTCGACCGTCAGCGCGATAAACCCTTGATTAAAAACCTTTTAGTCTCGCAGTTTAATCTCAAAGAGCGATTTATTCAAATGATTGACCGCGAGATTAATAATGCCAAAAGCGGGCTGCCGGCGCATATTTTTATCAAAGTCAATAATATTGAAGACGAAATAATGATTGACAAACTCTATGAGGCAAGTCAGGCGGGCGTAAAAGTTGATATGATTGTCAGAAGTATTTGTTCGATACGACCCGGTTTGCCTAATTTGAGTGAAAATATCACAATTCAACGCATTGTCGACCGATATTTAGAGCACACGCGAATTTTTGTTTTTCATAATAATGCAAAACCCGAGTATTATTTGTCTTCTTCCGATTGGATGTATCGCAATTTGAACAGTCGTATCGAAGTCGGTTTTCCGATTATTTCGCCTGCGCACATAGACGAATTGAACAAATATATACAAATGCAGTGGAACGACGACGTAAAAGCGAGCTTTGTTGATGCCGACACGCGAAATGTCAGAAAAGAAAACAAGGAAAATCGCCGGTCTCAAAGTGATATTTATGCATGGATTGTGGAAAGACACAGAAAAATGCGTGAAAATTTAGCGAAACACGGCAAACTCTCCCTTGATTAAGACAAAACAGCAAAAAAAAAGGGAAAAAAGCCTAAGCTTGTTTCCCTTTTTTTCTTTGTGCAGCAAGAGTTGAAACAACTCCGTTGCACGGTATCCGTTTGTCCTCGTGCAAAAAACAATCTTCAATCTTCTTTCTTTACGA
>JBPOJO010000388.1:0-5600 GCA_052033485.1 Bacteroidota bacterium
AAATGACCGCGAGGCGTTTCTAATGCTTTGCGAAACATTTTTGACGCAGCTCAAAGCAATGTGTAAAAGAAAAGACAAAGATTTTGATTGGAACAAACTTTACGACGATGCGGAAACGCTGATTAAAAAAATTGAAAATGAAGAATTTGTGTGTTCTTGAAATATTTTTTTTTAACAGTCGAAAAAAGCAACATTTCTCATAGAAGTGTTGCTTTTTTCGTTTGAATAGATGCTGATTTAAAATTTATAAACCCTTGTTAAACAGTAGTTTGCGATAAAAAACATGGTCAGAAATGCCGCTTTGCTGTTTTACTTTGTTCTGAATGTGCTCAAAATCGCCTCAATTTCACGAATAAATTCTCGTTTATTCTTGCCGGGTGCGTAAATAAACCCCTCAACATAGTACAACAACTCCTTTTCGGTATCCACAATCGTTTGTGAAACAAAAGGACCGCCCATAGATTTTACACTTGTGCGCCAAAGTCCGCGCATTTCGACGGCGTAAAGTTTGTTCAACTCAATTTTACGAAATCGCGGCGGTTCGAGCGTTTCCGTAACGACGTAAGATTCAGGAGTTTCGATGTCAAAAATGTGTTTTTTACAAACAGAATCGCGCCAAGCTTGTATTTTAGCTGGGTTTAAATCGGCAGTGTCTTTGTAAGATTTGTAAGTTATGAAAAGATTGTGGTCATATAAACCTTCAATTTTACGAATAAAGGTAAAGCCGGTTTCGTCGTTCATTTCGTCTTTTGCAAGGGCATACCCGTAAGGGATTTTGAGGCTGTAGCCGTGTCGTTTACGCAGATTTTCGGTCAAATTTTTTTGCTCCCCTTTTTTAAAAACTTTGACAGCGGCTTTTTGCAAAATGTGTTCATAAATAATTTTAAAAATACTCTCCTTGTATTTTTCAAGATTTTTCCGCAAGGTTTTTTCGTCTTTACCAAAAATTTGAAAAACGCGCTGCGGGCTTGCAAACACATCTTGATGCACTTGCAAAAACTTATTTTCATCACTTTTTATGCTTTTTATTTGCTCCTCCGTCAAAAAACTTGTGAGTCTTTTTCCGCCTGCCGACAAAGATTCGAGATTTGTAACGTAAATAATCGTGTGTGCTCGGTTCAACATTCCGTTCATGCCGAGCGGATTGATTCGACGCAAAGTAAAAGTCGGTTCGTCGTTGAGCAAGCCCGCATAAGAAGGATTAATCACGCTCCTGACTAAATCCCCGAATTCCCCGAACCAATGCGCCGAGTCTATCACAATGAGAATTTCGGAGGTTTCTCCTTGCGAAGAAGGCATAATTTTGTCGGAACGTTGTTTTTTTGAGCTGTTTTCGCTTTGTTTTTCTTCACATGAAAATACAGAAAACAACAAAATTAACAGGGCTGTAAGCAATTTATTGTTCATTTTTTTCCTCATAATGTCAAAAGTCCGGCAAAGTAACATTTTTTTTTGCAAAAATCTTCTTGATTTCTTTTCGCAAATAGGGCTTGTTCATAAAAATTTGCACCATATTTTATCGTTTGAGGGTACATGTTTTTATCAGGCGATGCAAAAAAAGTATTGCAAGCATCTTGCCTGCTTCATAAAAAAACAAAGTTTGTGCGCGAGATGCTCACAATGCCCTTCTTTCGCAAAAGTTTGTTTGAAAATCTAATTTGATTTTTTGCCGTATCAGGACAAATGTTTTTCTCGGTGCAACAAAGAGCTGTTAATCAACTGATTAAACTCCAATTGACAGGGTCTTTTTCACGTATTTTTTTCAAATATTCTCCCAAAATAATATTTTCCCCCTTTTCTAACCAACGGTCTTGTACCAAAATATCGGAAGCTGCGTCGCGTGCTGCTGATAAAATTTGAGCGTCAGTGGCTAAATTAGCAATTTTTAAGTTAATAGTTCCGCTTTGTTGCGTGCCGGTAATGTCGCCGGGTCCGCGTAATTTTAAATCAATATCAGCAATTTCAAAACCGTTTGTCGTCCGCACCATTGCTTGCAAACGTTCCCGGCTGTCGCTCGAAAGTTGATAACTTGCCATCAAAATACAGTGCGATTGATGCTCGCCGCGCCCGACGCGCCCGCGTAACTGATGCAACTGCGCAAGTCCGAACCTTTCGGCATTTTCAATCAACATCAAAGTCGCGTTCGGAACGTTAACCCCGACTTCAATCACGGTCGTTGCTACCATGATTTGCGTTTCGTGTTTCACAAATCTTTGCATTTCAAATTCCTTATCTGCGGCTTTCATTCTGCCGTGTACAATTGAAATTTGGCACTCGGGAAAAGCGCGTTTGATGCTTTCGTAGCCTTCAGTGAGGTTTTTGTAATCAAAATCCATTTTTTCGGATTCTTCAATCAGCGGATAAACAATGTAGGCTTGCCGCCCTTTTTTGATTTCTTCACTTATCAAACCAAAAACGCGCAAGCGGTCTTTTTCAAAACAAAGTCGTGTTTCGATAGGTTTGCGCCCCGCCGGCATTTGGTCTATCACGGAAACGTCCAAATCGCCGTACAAGGTCATGGCAAGCGTTCGCGGAATTGGAGTCGCCGTCATCACAAGCACGTGCGGACTGACGCGCGGATTTTTTGCCCACAATTTTGCCC
The DNA here is from genome assembly GCA_052033485.1 of Bacteroidota bacterium. Lineage (GTDB taxonomy): Bacteria > Bacteroidota > Bacteroidia > Cytophagales > Bernardetiaceae > JBPOJO01. The sequence continues at coordinate 2,603 of JBPOJO010000388.1, forward strand.
TTTGTGCAACGCCGAAACGATGCTGTTCATCAATAATGCAAAGCCCTAAATTTTTAAAACAAACTATATCTTCGAGCAAAGCGTGCGTTCCGACAATGATTTTCATTTCACCCGAAAGCAAATCGGCGTGAATTGATTCGCGCTCTTTCTTTTTTGACGAACCCATCAAACGCCCGATTTTAATGTCTAAGCGGTCGGCAAAAGGTTTTAAATTGTTAAAATGCTGCTCGGCAAGAATTTCCGTAGGAGCCATCAAGCAGGTTTGCGCCGAATTGTCATACGCCAACAAAGCACATATAAAAGCTACAATTGTTTTTCCCGAACCGACATCGCCCTGCACGAGACGGTTCATTTGTTTTCCGGATTTGAGGTCGGTATAAATTTCTTTAATAACTCTCTTTTGCGCATCTGTCAACTCAAAGGGCAAAATATGCTTGTAAAATCGGTGCAAAGAGGGCGTTTGCGAAAAAATTAGACCTTGCGATTTTTCGGTTCTGAAATTTCTTTTTTGCAATAATTGCAGTTGTAAAAAAAATAATTCTTCAAACTTCAAACGCCTTTTAGCTTCTTCTAAAATTTGATTATTCGTCGGATAATGTGCTGCAACTAAGGCGGTTCTGCGGTCAATAAACTTAAATTTTTCGACTATGCTCGGCGTAAGATTTTCACTTATGTACGGAAAAATTATTCGCAATAAATTTTTTTGTAATTCACCGATTCCCCGACTGTCAAGCCCGATTCTTTTCATTTTGTCCGTAGTCTCATATACGGGGACAAAATGCAGAGGTTTTTTTTCGTCAGAAACCGGCTCAATTTCGGGGTGCGAGAGGCTGAAGGTGCGTCCGAAAAGCTGAGGTTTTCCGTAAATGATGTATTGACTGCCTAATTTTAATACATTTTTAAACCAATTAACACTTTTAAACCAAACTAATTTAACTTCTCCGGTGTGGTCTTCAATCACAGCTTCGAGGCGTTTTTTACTGCCTTCGCCTTCCGTTCTGATGCTAACGACTCGCCCTCTCACCTGCACGTAATCATCGTTTTCGGAAATATTTTTAATGAGTTGAAATTTACTTCTGTCTTGGTAACGAAAGGGAAAATAGTGGAGTAAGTCCGCAAAAACGGCAATTTCGGCTTCAGATTCCAAAATACCGGCTTTTTTTGAGCCGACTCCTTTGAGGTATTCAATTCTCGTATTTAAAATTTTAAAAAAATCAACTTCTTGCATCAAAAATCTGTTTTTGCACTTTGTGCGATGGTAAAAATGCTTTACAGGCAAAATTTTCGGACGCAAACATCGGAAAAAAAATTGAAAAATACCCTGTGCAAATGAAATAATGCTGACAACTTCGCAACTCTTTCGCCGTTGCTTGAGTCTTCATAAACGAACTCGTGATTGAGGCTTATCAAAACATTTGAAGCGGCGAAAAACTAACCCCCTGCAAGTGTTAAATTTGATAAATTATGTAAAAAATAGTTAATTCTTGGCAAATGAATGTTTGATTTTAACAAAAAAATTACCCCGCTCCAAAGGCGCGGGGTAGTTTGATTACATCTAAAATGAGAAAGAATTAGTCTCCGTCAGCATCTTGATATGTTATTTGAACACCCAAAATTGACGGCATATCCGTTTTTGTGAGGATAACGCCTTTTTGCAATTCGTCATACGCCTTCACCATATCTTCATTTTTTTCCGTTGCCGCTTTTTCAAATGGCAAAGTAATATTTTCCGCGGCAGCCTGAGCTTTCGCAAATTGTGCTAAAATCGCGTCGGAAAGCAACTCGGAGCCTCTTTTTGCATTGTACGCATCAAGGTATGCCTTCAAACACAAAGATTTGTTCCCATAATCCCCTCTAAAAATGCCGACAATCTTCTTTAAATGATTGACTGCAAGGCGATTAGAAATTAATTCACTTGTGTAAAGTCTCGCCATATAAAGTGCTTCCGTCCTTTCGGGTTGCGGAACTGCAAGCGATTTTACACCTGCGGGAATACCGATTCGCGCATTTTTTAGCAATTCGTAATCATAATTGAATTGATTCACAAAAAGACTCAAAGAGCTGCCGGCATCGCTTCCTGTGTTTGCAGAAAATTCTTTGTGATAGCCGTTTTTCCATTCCGAATTAACTTTTTGAATTTTAGCCGATATATCGTCGCCGAGTTTTTTGAGGTAGGCAAGTCTTGCAGGCTGAGCCAAAAAAGCCGAATATGTTTCGTCGTTTTTGCTTAAATCGGCAAAAAGCATATAGTCGAGCGCGGGAAGCCCTTTCGCCGAAAGATTTGAAGCGGCATCTAAATTTGCATTTCCCGCCGTAATGTTCGCCTCAATTAAACTTGTCGAAGTCGGAAAAGTATTGAGATTAGCACGCAAAAGTACATTTTCAGCCGGTCCGAATTCAAATAAAGAAGCATCAACCCATGCAAAATAAAGTTGTTTAAAATTTTTACGCATCAAAACAAAATCGCCGGCAGATTGGCTGTTTTCAAAAGCCGTGAGGCTTGTTTGGAAATTTTGTGCTGCCGTTTCGAGTGTTTGATAGGACGGCATGACCGATTTTTCGGCTAATTCGGTCAAAAAAGCCTTGCGGTCAAAGTCGGTTTTGTTTTTATTGTCGTTGCCCGATTGACAAGAAAATAAAAAAGCAGTCAGAAAGAGCAATAATAAGGTGTCAAGTGAAATTTTCGTTTTCATTTTACTGTTTTTATTTAGACTAATTCTAAACTAATGCAAAAGTATGCAAGATTAATTGCAATAGCAAGCAAATTACAAAATAAATAAGTTAAATAATGTTTTTTAATATTTTTTTAGGTATTTTGTTCAAAGAGAATCAATTTATTTGAAATAATTGGCGGAAAAATGGCGAAAAGATAAAAAACAGGAGAAATCAGGGGTGAGGAAAAAGTAGATTTCCGGTTCACATTTTCTCCGTAATTTTTATTTCCTCTTCCGTCAAATCATACAGCGCGTAAATAAGGCGGTCAATCTCGGATTCCTGC
>JBPOJO010000630.1:0-9252 GCA_052033485.1 Bacteroidota bacterium
TTGGCAAGACGAATATTATATTTGGGATTGTGCCGCAGGAACAGGAAATCTGTTAAACGGACTTACAAATAAATACAATATTTGGGCTTCAACACTTGACAAACAAGATGTGGACGTTATGAAAGACCGCATTAAAAACGGTGCGAACCTGTTGGAAGAAAATGTATTTCAATTTGACTTTTTAAATGATGATTTTTCTAAATTACCTAAATCATTACACGATATTATAAAAAATCCAAAAGAACGCCAAAAATTAATTATTTACATAAATCCGCCTTACGCAGAGCATTTAGACAAAAAAAACACTACTACCTCTGTGGTAAATATTAACAAGGCTGGTATTAAGTTTACGAAAATTAATGACCAGTATATTGATAAATATGGTAGTAAGGCAAGTCGTGAATTGTTTGTTCAGTTTTTTATAAGAATAAATGAAGAACTTTCAGGTTCAATTTTAGCAAGTTTTTCTAAGCTAAAATTTATTAATAGTAGTAATTTTAGAAAATTTAGAAATCATTTTAAAGCCCTTTTCAAAAAAGGTTTTATGTGTCCGGCAAATACTTTTGACAATGTAAAAGGGGCTTTTCCGATTGGTTTTATTATTTGGTATATTGATAAATCCAATTACATTGAAAGTACATATTTAGATGTTTATTCAAAACCGGATATATTAGTCGGAAAAAAATTAATACATATACCGGAGGGATTTACTGGAAAAATATCGATGAATGATTGGATAAAACAATATGATATTAATTCTACAAATAAATATTTATTTGGTTTTTTGAATTGTTCTTCGCAAGATTTTTTACATCAAAATTATACAGGAATTACAATCTACAAACAAAATTCAGCATACAAACAATTACCTATTACAGAGAATAATATTTATGTTGCATGTGTATATTTTTCTGAAACATTTTGTATTGAAGCTATTTGGATAAACGACCGCGACCAGTTTTTATACCCTAACGACAGATGGACGGAAGATAATGAATTTCAAAACGATTGTTTTACTTACGCTTTATTCCACAGTCAAAATCGGATATCATCAAAAGAAGGCACAAACCATTGGATACCATTCACAGAAAAAGAAATTAATTCACGAGCAAGATTTGAAAGTAATTTGCTTAACAAATTTATTAACGGAAAGTTAAAAATAGAAGAAAACGCCGACTTATACAATGGAAAAACTGTTAAGACTACCGAAAAATTAGAATTTTCAGACGAAGCTAAATCTGTTTTCGATGCAGGTCGTGAATTATGGCGTTATTATCATTCAAAACCTAATTGTAATGTAAATGCTTCATTATATGATATTCGTGAGTATTTTCAAGGCAGAAATGATAAAGGAAAAATGAATAACAAAAGTGAAGATGAAATCTATACTAAACTTATAACAGATTTAAGAGATAAACTAAAACAGTTATCTCAAAAAATTGAGCCGAAAGTATATGAATATGAATTTTTAAAAATATAAATAATGAAAAACCGCTAACATATGCTAAAACGACAAGTGCAGGCATTGTGCGTAACTTGAAACGACAGTGCAAAAATTTACATTGTGCTGTAAATAAACATTTTACTTTCAATTCCTGCACCTGCGTTTAGCATCTTTTTAGGCGTATGGCAGTTTTTTCCGCAACTTTCATTGAAAGGTATCCACCCGAGCAACCCCATCTTTTTCTCCACTCATTCATCTCCTACCTTTGCGCGCAATCAATTTTAAAGCCCAAAGAACATGGAAAAGGAGGAAAAAATGTACGCCCTGATGGCGAAGCAAGAACAAGAACAATCAGGCGAAACTTGACAGTTACAAAAAAAAAACAGCCTTGATTGTATCGGGGCTGTTTTTTTTGCAATTTCTTTACAAAGGTTTAGAAAAGTTGCCGAAACGTTAACCGCCCGCTTGCATTGGTATTTTTTTCTATGGGGCACAAAAAAACAATTTGTAAAAAAGGTATCACAAGTAGCTTGTTTGCAAATGTATGTTTTTTAGGAGCCGGCAAGCAGCGCAAGGTACACCGATTCTTACCGGCGAAAAAGTTGTGAAAAATTTAACATAATTTATCTTTTAAAATTCTCATTTCGATAGCGGGAGAAATTCTTTCATACAAAATATTGTACACCGCTTTCACTATCGGCATATCCGTTTTATATTTTTTATTGATTTCATGCACACCTTTGACCGCATAATAACCTTCCGCAATCATATTCATTTCCATTTGAGCCGATTTTACGGTATAGCCGCGCCCAATCATGTTGCCAAAAGTTCGATTTCGGCTGAATTGCGAATATGCCGTAACCAACAAATCGCCGAGATACGCAGAAGCGTTCATATCGCGCAAATCCAAAGCGTGTGCCGCGTCGGTGAAGCGTTTTGCCTCTTGCATCGCATTCGCAACAAGGACGGATTGATAATTGTCGCCGTAATTTAAACCTCTTGCAATGCCGCAAGCTATCGCAACAATATTTTTATGTACGGCGCAAAATTGCACCCCGACAACGTCTTCATTCGTAATGGTTTTCACATAGCGGCACGCCATCAACCCTGCAAAAGGCGCGGCGGATTCGTGCGTTTGTCCCGCGATAGTGAGGTAAGATTGCCGTTCTAAGGCAACTTCTTCGGCATGACAAGGACCGGCAATCACCAATAAATCTTCGTTGGGTACATGAAATTTATGATGAACAAAAGTTGTAACTAAGGAATTTTCGCTCAAAACCATACCTTTTATGGCGTTAACAACTTTTTTTCCGGAGAAATCTTCCGGTTTCAGCGTTTTTAAGGCATCTGCAATAAAGGCAGAGGGGACAACCAAAACAATATACTCGGAATTTTTGACTGCATCGCGCAAGTTTGAAGTCGGTTTAACTTTTTCCCCGTCAATTTGAACGGCACTTAAATAGCTCGGATTGTGCCCGAATTCTTTTATGTGTTTAATATCTTCCTGCGAGCGCAACCACCAATGCACAACGACGTTGTTCTCGGATAAAATTTTAACAATAGCAGTTGCCCAACTGCCGCCGCCGATAACGGCTATATGCGTAGGGGATAGTTCCATTTTCGTACGGTTAAAGTTTATTCGGTGTTTTTCAGAACAGAATTTTTCATCTTTGTTTTAAAAAACAATTTCAATATCACTTAAAAATCCTGATGAGCCAATAAAACGCCTTTGCGGTGTTTTTTGAAATGATACCGGCTAAAAAAGCCCTTTTCCCGGCTTAAAGGCGACTTTACATTTCATGGCAGATGAACGGAATGCAGCCTAAGCCTTAGTTGGCGAAAACGCCGGTTTTATCGGTACTTTTTTGCACAAAATACACCCTAAGGGCATTTTACAATTCAATTTGGATTTTTAGCGATTGTTTGAAAAACAAAATTGCGCATTTAAACTCAAATATCCAAAAGAACGAATTTTTTTTCAACATAATTGCAAAAAAATCCTTTTTTATTGCCTTGTTTTGTTTTAATCGGCAAATAAAATCACGGAGAAATTGCAGGGCTGATTTTTGGAAAAAAAATCGCAATACCTTAAAAATAAACACCCTAAGTGTTTCCGAAACGCTTAGGGTGTTTATTTTTAAGGCTGTCGCAGTTGCTTTTTCTTAACCGCGCATGACCAAGTAATAAGTATAGGCGATGTAGCAAAGTAAGAAAAATACACCGTTTAATCGGTCAATTTTACCCTTCTTACCCACCGGCAAAACAAGAATCAATAAAACCGTCGCCACGATAACCGCCGAAATATCAAAATTACTGTTTGGGCTGAAAGGCAGCGGCGTTATCAAACCCGTTATGCCTAAAATAGTGAAAATATTAAAAATATTAGAGCCGACCACATTTCCGATAGCAATATCACTGTTTTTGCGGTAAGCTGCCATCACGGAAGTAACCAATTCGGGAAGTGAAGTGCCTATCGCAACGACCGTTAAGCCGATAAAAGACTCACTCATGTTGAACATTTGTGCAATTTTCACCGCACCTCTGACCACTAATTCGCCGCCGACAATCAAACCTACCAAACCCAAACCGACAAATAAAACGGATTTCCACATGGGCATTTTGAGGATTTTTTCACCTTTTTCGCCCTCTTCTTCTTTTTTGTTTTCGTCCGTGTGCAGTTGTTCTTTGGAAATGTAAAAAATATAATACATAAACATTCCCATAAAAATCAACAGCGCAATACTTTCAAAACGGCTCAAACCTTTGAGGTCGCCGTCCATATCGAAAAAAGATACATTCACAAAAAAGCCCAAAACCGCAATCGCTATCAAAGCAAAGGGGATTTCGGACATAATCGTGCTTTTTTGCACGTGTATCGGATAAACTATCGCAGTAATCCCTAAAATCAATAAAATATTCGCCATATTGCTGCCTAAAACGTTCCCAATCGCAATATCTGTGCTGCCGCTGAGAGAAGCAGATATATTAACGATTAATTCCGGCATTGAAGTTCCGAATGCCACTACCGTCAATCCGACCACTAAGTCCGAAACATTCAGGTATTTGGCGATTGAAGATGCCCCCTGAACCAATAAGTCTGCTCCTTTGACGAGCAATATCAGACCGATAATAAGAAAAATAAAACTCATTGATGAGCAAAGTTTAAATGATGTTACAAAACTACAAAATCTTTTCCAAAATCAAGCCGGATTGGCGAATTTTCGACAAAAAACCGGCAACAAAAGGTGAAAAGATAAAAAATCGTATTTAGTTCTGCAATGTTAGTAAATAAATTGTGAACAATAATATTTTTGAAAAGTTTTTAAAAAAAATATCAAAAAAATATTTCCACACAATCGCTGTGTACGGTAGGAAGTGCTAAAAAAAGGCTTATTTTTTTGCCATTTGGTTCAATTTCGCCACTGTTTTGGCGGTTTCTTCACTGTCGTTGCACTCATAATAATAGCTGCGTCCGGCGGTTACTACCTCTATTCGTTTCCTGCCCTGCAAACCGACGGTAAAAAAAACCGCCGAAACAAGCACCCAAAGCAATGCCGTCCAATTGTTAAAAATGCCCTCTTTCAACAATGAGAGAAAAAAAAGCGGTGTGCTGATGCAGCCGAATAAAAGCGGCAAAAGCAACTTGTGATGCACATATCGCACGTGCAAAACGTCCGAAAAGGGAAAAATTAGCTCTTCGCCCCGAAAAACAACTTTAAAATAAAGGTTTGCAATTTTTAAATAAACTGCTTTGCCTGCAAAAAAAATTTTTTCTTCTTCTGTATGACTTTTGAGCCACCAATAAGCGTGCGTTTGACTGATAAAATAGGTTTCTTTTGCCTTTTTTGCTTGCTCGGAAAAAGTAAATTTCTCGTCAAAAGTGCGTGTTTGGAAATATTTAAAATAATTTTTCAAGCTGTATCAACGGGGTTTTCAGGTAATAAAACCAAAAAATGCAGTTTTATTTGCAAAAATACATTTTTTGCCTAAAAAGTTCACAAAGAGGGCAATTTTTAACAGCTTTCCGCTGTGATTGGAAATGTCAGAGCTTGTGTTCGTAAAAATATACTTTTTATTCTCGCTTTATCTGATTCAAAATTTACAAAAAAAATATCGGGCTGAGGAAAGCGGGTAAATTCTTTTTTTTACCTTTGCAATGCAAATTTGACACAAAAAAACAACATTTTGTTTAGAATGATTATTTGTAATTAAGTATTCGAACAAAATTAGTGGTGATTTTGCCCGCCCCGTTGCTTGTGTCCTTGCAAGCGACTTTTTCATTTGCACTGCAAGTCGTTTGTGGGGGCACAAACAAGGGCGGTCGGCGGTCAGATTCATTTTCACAATTGAATTTGAACAAATACTTACTTAAAAAACAATTATTTACAAAAAAATTAATTTGTTACCAATGTGTACCGCGAGCTGTCTGCCGGCGACCTTATCGTTAAAAAAGCGCAAGCTGATAGCGCGGTACATTCGTAATTTGTTACCCAAAAAAAATATGTTCGACATCAACACAAAAAAAACATCTGATTTAGGTAATTTTTCGCTTGAGTATGACGAAAAACTTTTTGAGTTCTTAGAATCTTTTACAGATTTTGACTCGCACCTGCTTATCGTTCGTTTTGCCGACAATCGAACGGAAGATAAATCTTTCGGCACTCGCTCGCGCAGTATGAAAACGCTCGTTATTGACCCGAAAATTCCAAAAATTCTCTCCCCCGAAAACTATCAATCATATTTTTCTTACGCATTGCAGGAGATAATTTTTGAAAATAATTTGCTTAAAATCAAGAGAATACACGATGAAAAAGCCGAAACAGATTTTTGGAAAGAAGAGCTTTTTGACGAAAACGGAAATTTGATTTCAAGCTCAAGTTCTTTGGCTTTTTCGAGCAAAAAACACCGTAATTTGGCGGAAAGAAAAGCTGAAGAAAGGCAAAAAGAAGTCGAAAAAAAGGCAAAAGAAGAGGCTAAATGTACGGCAAAAGAACTTTCGACGAAAACAGAAAAAAATATTATCGACGGTGATATTGTTTTTGCATGGAAAGAAAACGACCGGCAATTTTTCTTGCATTTTGAGGGCAAAAAATTCGTGTTGAACGAAAAAAACAGCAACGAAAAGCTCTTGAACAAACGTTATTTTGAAACTTTTGAACTTTTTTGGGAATTTTTTTCCGAAAATAAAACATGGTTTTTGCAAAGATTTTTTTTACCTCTTCCCGAACCCGAAAAACGATTTTTAGCGGTATTTTATGTCATTTCAAGTTTGCGAGAAGCAAAGAAAATGCTAATTTTGCCCTCCAAAGAGGCTTACGCACTCTATTCGTGGGAGCAACATTTTCAATCGGAAGAACTTAAAAAAACTGAATTTGTCCAATTTTGCCCCGAATGTAAAGCCGAAGTGTTTTATTTTCCGCGATATCCGAATTACCTTTGCTCGGCTTGTACGGCTTTGCTCACGGATAAAAAAGGAAAAAAAGTAGCCTTTTACAACGAAGGAATGTACGGCGGCTGCATCGGCTTTTACCTTGATAATGAGGGAAATACGTCGAATAAGTACGAAAAGGATTCGGCTTTTATCGGCGAAAAAGAATTTTATGCGCAAGAAGGACGTTTCGGCGGAATTGTCATTCAGCCCGTCTTTAAAAATGATACGCCTGTTTTCAGGCGGTAAAATCGGTGTTTTGTACCGTTAAATGAACAAATGATGCAAAAGTTTATTGTTTTAAAAATGACGGCTGATGCCGAATATTCCGAAATCGTGCAGGCGGAACTTGCCGCCGTCGGTTTTGACTCTTTTATGGACGAAGGTGAGGGATTTATTTCTTCCGTTGCGGCTGAATATTTTGATAAAGAGGCTTTTCGTGAAGTTACGGAGCAGTACAAAGACTATATTCGGTCTTTTGAAATTGCGGAGCAGGAGCTGCAAAATTGGAATGTTTTATGGGAAAGTCATTACGAACCCGTCGAAATCGGCGATTTGTGCTGTGTTCGCGCACATTTTCACCCCGAAAATAAAAAATTTAAACACTCAATTCTCATTACGCCGAAAATGTCTTTCGGAACGGGACATCACGCAACGACGCGCATGATGCTCGAATATTTGCTCGAAATTGACGTAAAAAATAAAAATGTCTTGGATTTAGGCTGCGGAACAGCAATTTTAGCAATTATGGCAGACAAACTCGGTGCAAAATTCGTAACAGGTTGCGATATAGACGATTGGGTTATTGACAATGCCGAAGAAAATATTGTTTTGAATCAAGCGGCTTGCAAGGTTTTTCTCGGAACGGCAAATGATGTTTCGACGGAGTTGACTTTTGAAATTGTTTTGGCTAATATTAATTTGCACGTTTTGCGCGAAGAATTGCATATTTACGAGAAACTTTTGGCGAAAAACGGTATGCTTTTGATGAGCGGTTTTTTAGCCTCAGACATTCAAACACTGCAACAAGATGCCGCAAAATTCGGTTTGAAATGCACCAAAACAAAAATCACCGAAATCGGCTCGTGGGCAAGCCTTGCTTTTGAACGTGAATGAGTTTGTAATTTGTTTTTCGGCAAGCTGTTTGGCTTGTTTTTAGGCTGAAAAAATACTATTTTAATGAAATTTTTATGAAATTAAGTTTTTTTTTGCTTTTTTTTGCTTTTTTGTTTCAAATAAATTCGTCAGCGCAAAAAATCGGTTTTTACGATTCTGATTCTGTTTTGCCGAAAATGCCGCAATTTATTGAGGCAAAAATAAATTTAGAAAAAGCCGCAAAAGATTTTGAGACGCAAATCAACAACGAATTGCAGCAATTAGCGCATGCGATGGAAAATTTGATGTACAAAAAACCGCTCATGCCGGAGGCAGAATTTGAGGCGGCGATGAACAGAATTTTTCAGAGTCAAACGGCTATTGAGGAGAAAAAAAATCGCTTTTTTGGCTATCGCGGAGAGCTTTTTCAACTCAAAATGAAATTTTCTCAATCCTACACGAAACCCTTTCAAGAGGCGGTCGACAAAGTGTGTAAAAAGCAAAAACTACACTTTTTGATTGACCGTTCAGCCGATTTGTTGCTCATTTACGGCGAACCTGCTTTTAATTATACGCGGCATTTGCTTTCCGCGCTCGGATTGAACCCGAAAACAAGTAAAAATTCCAAAACGGGCAAAAAAGACAAGGAGAAAAACGACTCCAAGTCAGACGAAAAACCCGCAGATGCAACCGATGCTGACAGGCAAGACGATGTAAAAGATGATAAATAAATGTTAATATTTTGACTTTTTTAAATCATAATTTCTTTTCGAGCAGCAGAAAAATTTGATTTGTTTTAGGCGAAAAAAGGCATTTTTTTCGTATTTTTGTAAAAATAAAAGGAGGGGAAAATGAAATTTGCCGATTTTAAAGATAATTCCGAAATGTTAGCGCATTTTGAATTTGAAGTTAAAAATGAAGAGTTTATTAACTTTTCGGCGGTAACTCCTGTTGAATTGCCGCTTTCTACGTTGGAAAATTTGAAGTTTGCACTTTCTAATCGCGGCGAGTCTGACAAAGAATTTTATGCTTGTGAATTTTTAATTTCGCCCATTTTGCGAGATGTTTGGAAAAGAAATCCTAAACTGAAACTTTTCAGTCATATTCAAATCAAATACGAAGATTTGATTTTAGTCCCCGATTACATTGTTACGCCGAAAGACAAAATTGGCTTAAATAAATTTAAAACGCCGCTTTTAATCACCGTTGAGGCAAAAAATGACGATTTTGAGTTAGGTTGGTCTGATGCGTACAAACAACTTGTCGTGGCACGCAGCCTCAATAA
>JBPOJO010000262.1:0-3689 GCA_052033485.1 Bacteroidota bacterium
AAAATATTTAACAAAATTTAATTGCACAAAAACGTCGTTTTTCTTACATTTTTCGTTAATTGCAAAAGGGAGTTTGAACAATTTAAAATCTTGAAATATGTCTGACAAAAACATAAAAGCCTATTTGCAAAAAATGGCAGACGATGTCGGCGGTAAGTTTACCGAATATTCCGACAACAGCGTCATCGTAACGCTACCGCTCGCGGACGGACGCTATCAGAACGTAAAAGCGTACATACATCAAATGGCGGACGGCTTAATGCTCGTTTTTTCTTCAAAAGTTTGTCATGTTGCCGAAGCTAACAACCTTGACTTTATCGAACTTTTGAAGATGAACATGGAATTGTGCTACGCGAAAACTGTCATTGATGACGGCACCCTCGAAATCGTGGCAACAACTCGCTATGAGCTTTGCTCGCACGACCAAGTTCGTTTTATGGCAAATGAAGTTGCAAGAGTAGCCGACTCTCTTGAAAAGCAACTGACAGGGTTAGATGTCAATTAATTTTTATTTCGGGGCATGAAGCATCTGTACAAAAAAAGGCTTGCGTAAAATGCAAGCCTTCTTTATTGTATAAAAATTTGAAAAATTATTGGTGAATGGTCAATTTTTTGATTTTAACAATCGGACCCGGACAATGCGATTGATGACAATTCACACATTGCTCCACCATCAAATTAAAAGCATTTTTCAGCTCCTCACTGTTTTCCTGTGTCGCATACAACTTATCCATGCTCGCCAAAAATGACTTTGCCATCGCATCAAAATTTTCCTTTTTTGTGTCCGCATCGGTCGGAATCGCGGTATGAATCGCCGTGAATTTTTCGCGAAAATCATCGGGCATTTTTCCGTCTGTTACCGCTTTTTTCATCAAATCCGAATCGCTCCACATCGAACGCATCAGTCGTGAAAGTTCGCTCGAATCAGCGGGATAGCGGTTTTCTTCCGCTTTTTTTTCGCTTTCTTGTGCGCAGTTGCTCAAAAAAATAAAGGCAAAAAGGGCAAAACTCACCGCCGAAAGCAGATTTTTAATTTTTTTCATTGGCTTTATCTTTTTCGGCTTTGAGCAAATATTCTTTAATAATTACGCCGTCGGCAAGAAAAGTTATTTTTTTCTCTTGATTGTTCGGGTCATTTGCTAAGGCTTCCGCTTCTTCGGGCGTTTTGCCGGCATCTTCGGCGTAATGTTTGATTTCTTCGGGGGTAAGAGCTTCCATTTTAGCCCAACCTTCAATGATTGTTGTCATTCCGGCAGCATCTTTGGGCACAAAAAAGTCATAATCTTTGAATTTGACTTTCATATATTCGTCCTCAGCCAAAACAATATCCATCCAACAGCCCTTTTTTTGACAACATTCGTCAATCGTGCCTTTGATTTTTACTTTTACAGAATCTTTTCCCTGCAAAAGATTTTTTAAATCTGCCGCCGCAACAGCACCGTCTTCCGTGATTTTCGCGCCGTAAAATCCGTCTTTATTGCCGGCTTGTTCGCCTTCGGTTTTAGTTTGGCATGAGGGCAAAATGAATTGCCCGATAAGCATTGCTGCGAAAAAAAGTAAAGTCTTTTTCATGGTAAAAAAAATTTTGATAATTTGCAAATTTCCGTATTTTTTTTGAAAAATCGTGCGGCAAACTACTTTCAGTCAGCGATTTATTCTTCATACGCCCAATCAATTCCGTTTTTCATATCTTTCAGCACGACGGACGCTTTTTTGGCTTCGGCACGAATGGCATCAACTTTTGCATAATCCTTTGCCTCTTTCGCAATTTTGTATTCCGCAAGCAGGAAATCAAGGAGATGCTGAAAATCGGGTTTTTCCTCTCTTAATCCCAAAACATTTTCGATAAAATTCGGATAAAATGCCGTCAGAATCTCAAAAGATTCGCGATTGAGCGCGGAAACCGAAAGCGCGGAAGTGTGCAAAAGATTGAGCTTTTTGCCGAGTTGAAAAAGAGCCGCAATCGCTTGAGCGGTGTTAAAATCGTCATTCATTCCTTTTAAAACGGCATCTTTTGCGGCAAGAATTTCTGCGATGTGCTTTTCGTCGGGATTGCTGTTTTCGTCAAATTGCAGTTTTTTGGCGATTCTTATGCCGTTCATCAATTTTCCGAAAGCCTTTTCCGAAGCTTTTAAGGCATCGTTGGAAATGTCCATCGTACTTGCATAATGCGTTTGCAGCATACAAAAACGCAAAGTCATGGGCGAATAGGCTTTTTCGAGCAAAGGGTGATTTCCCGAAAATAATTCGGCGGGTAAAATCGCGTTCCCGACCGATTTGCCCATTCTTTGACCGTTGACGGTGAGCATATTGGCGTGCATCCAAAAACGAACCGGCTCTGTTTGATTTGCCGCAAAACCTTGCGCCGCTTCGCATTCGTGGTGCGGAAATTTCAAATCCATGCCGCCGCCGTGAATATCGAATTGTTTTCCGAGATATTTTGTGCTCATTGCCGTACATTCGATATGCCAACCGGGGAATCCCTCTCCCCAAGGAGAGTGCCAACGCATGATGTGTTCGGGATTAGCTTTTTTCCATAAAGCAAAGTCGAGCGGACTCCTTTTATCGTCTTGTCCGTCTAAGTCGCGCGAACCGGCTTGCAATTCTTCGATAACTCGCCCCGAAAGTTGCCCGTATTTTTTTGTTTCGGCGTGGTATCTTTCCGTGTCAAAATAAACCGAACCGTTGGCAATGTAGGCTAATTTTTTATCGAGTAAATTTTGCGTAATTTCCATTTGCTCAATAATATGTCCGGTCGCGGTGGGTTCGATGCTCGGCGGCAAATTATTTAACATTTTCATTACGTCGTGAAAACCGTTGGTGTAGCGTTGCACAATTTCCATTGGCTCTAATTGCTCCAATTTGGCTTGTTTCGCAATTTTATCTTCGCCTGCATCGGCATCATTGACCAAATGACCGACATCGGTAATGTTGCGCACGTAGCGAACTTTGTAACCGCAAAAAGATAAATATCGAAAAACCAAATCAAAAGTGGTAAAAGTCCGGCAGTTGCCCAAGTGTACCTCATTATAGACCGTCGGTCCGCAGACGTACATTCCGACAAACGGGGAATTGAGCGGCTCGAAAACCTCTTTGTTTCGGCTGAGCGTATTGTAAATTTTTAGCGGTTGTTGCATAATTTCGTTTGTTTTGCGGGCAAAAATAAAAAAAAATTCGGAAAAAAAACAGTCGGTTAAAAAAAATCTACCTTTTCGTAACTTTTTAGCCCGAGTGTACAGCGAGCTTCAGCTTGCATAAAAAAGTACAGCGAGCAAAAAGTACAGCGAGCTTCAGCTTGCTTCAAAAAGTACAGCGAGCTTCAGCTTGCTATAAGCTATCCGCTTGATTTTTAGAGCATTAAGGTCGCAAACTGATATCTTGCGATACAATATTTTGCAAGCCGGCTTGCGGTAACAATAGCATAGAGGAGGTTGTCAGTAAGTCAAAATTCTACCAATCGCGCAATTTGTAATCATTTTCATCAACATCACCGTCCCCGTCAATATCGCCGTGTTTTCCGTCACCTTTGAGTAAATATTCGATGTCATCTTTGCCCAAACCGATTTTTTCGCCGACTTTTGCTTGGAGCAAATTACAGGCTTTTTCCGCTTTTTCACCACCGTAAACTTCATAAGGCACAACAGATGCAGGGTGTTTTTTTTGATATTCGGTATATATTTTTGAATGAT
>JBPOJO010000184.1:0-2603 GCA_052033485.1 Bacteroidota bacterium
ATTCTAAATCAAGAAAACGCGCTTTTACAACAGTATACCCAAAGTGTTCAAGCAGTTCTGCATTATTTTTAAAATCGGTAAATTTCATGTTGTCCCCCGTTTATTTTTACAAAAATACGAAAAATTGCCTTTATTCATGTATGGGATTCGTTAAAATATTTTTTTACAAAAAAATTTCCGCAAGCAGAATTTTAACTCGTGTTGCGTAGTTTTTTTCTCGTCTGAGAAGACATAATCGTCAGCGATGATTTATTTTAAGTAATTGGACAAATTAAAAGTGCAATTTAGGTACAAGAAATTTTAGTTCTTGAGTCGTTTTTTCATCAAAACTATAAGGTTTTAAAAACCTTATAGGTTTAAACTTTAATTTTGGCTGATTACTTACATACACAAAAACAGACATTTCCGGAAGAAATTTTAGTTCGGCTTGGTAAATAATTATGCTCCCAAAACACCCAAAAGGGCATTTTACAAATCAATTTTTAGGAATTCCAAAAAATCAGCCTGCGTTAATTTTTTCCAAAACTATTTCGAGTTTTTCGTGTGAAATACTGACGTGATACTTGTCGGCAACAAGCAAATATCCGCCGTCATTTTTGATATATGCCGTGATGTGATTTGTGTTGACGATGTAGGATTTTTGACAACGAATCATAAAATCAAGCCCTTCAAACATTTCTTCGAGATATTTTAAATTTCTGCTGATGAGAATTTTTTCCTCACTTTGTAAGTAAATTTCTGTGTACGCGCCTTCTCCTTTTGCAAATAAAATTTCATTGGCAGGGACAAATTTGTAGCCGTTTGACTGTGGGAGGGCAATTTTTTTGTAGATATAGCCTTCCGGCGGCAATAATTTTTCTAAATATTTATTTTCCTTTTCATATTTTTTTTTAAATCTTTCAATTGCGTCTTTGAGCGCGAGTATGTTAATCGGTTTGAGCAAATAATCTACGGCGGCAAATTTAATGGCTTGCAAAGCGTAATTTCCGTAAGCAGTCGTAAAAATGACGCTGAAATTTATTTCCTCTTCGTTAAAAAAATCAAATAATTCCAAACCGCTGTACGTCGGCATTTCAATGTCAAGGAAGACGAGCTGAGGCGAAAATTTTTTGATGGCTTTCACGCCCGAAGGCAAATCATCACATTCGGTAACAATTTTAATTTTGTCATCACAATCCCCAATCATGGCGGCAAGCAACTTTCTTGCTTTCATTTCATCGTCAATTATAATCGCTTTTATCATGGCAAAGGTAGTTTTATTGTTTAATCAGCGGGATTCTCAGAATAACCTTTGTTCCGCTTGCTTGTTTTTTTTCGTCCGATTTATCAATAATTTCAATGCCGATATGGTCATTGAATCCCAAATTTAGCAATTCTAATCTTTTTTGATTGGCGATAGTCGAAAAAGATTCGTGTTTATTTTTTCTTGCTGCATTAATAAGCTGCGATTTTTTTCGTCCGATGCCGTTGTCGTCAATTTCGACTGTCAAAATATCGTCTTCGAGCGTAAAGCGAATAAATAATTTTCTGTCGTCTTTTTTGTGCAGTAAACCGTGTTTGACGGCATTTTCGACGTAAGGTTGAATGAGCATGGAGGGAATTTTAATGTTATCCGCAACGATATTTTCGGCAATAAAAACATCAAAAAACAGGGTATCCTCAAAACGCATTTTTTCCAAATCGAGGTAGAGCATTAAGGTTTTAATCTCGTCGGCAAGAGAAATTTTTTCGTGATTACTCATTTCCAAAATCATTCTTGTCAAGTCGCTGAATTTGACCAAATACAAAATTGCATTGTCTTTTTCATTCAAATAAATATAGGATTGAATGGTATTCAGCGCGTTAAAAATAAAATGCGGATTCATTTGCGACTTAATGGAGGCGAGCAAAGATTTTTGCAGTTGTTGCTCAAGAAAAACTTTTTGCGCCTGAATTTTATTATTTTCCTCCATTTTTTTAAACCTGAATTTTAGGATATACAAAGCCGCCAAAAAAACCAACAAAATATAGAAAATGTAAGCACCCAAAGAAAGCCAAAACGGGCTTTTTACCTCAAATTCAATGATTTTGGAATATTTTGTATCCATTGCGCCTTGCATACGGGAGCGAATTTCGACGGTGTATTTGCCCGACGCGAGGGCGGAAAGATTGATGTGTCGAACGTTTTTATTGAGCAAAAACCATTCGTCATGATTGATTCGATAAGCAATATTTAACTGTTCCGCCCCTCTGAAATGCAGCACGGAAAAATTAATTTGAATGTCATTTTGGTCATGTGCGACTGAAAAATTGATAAAAGGTTGAAACTTTTTGTTTTTTAATGCGACATAAACGTCTGTTTCGGGGCGAAACGGGCTTTGACTGTCGAAAAGAGAGACCGGAAAAAAAGCCGTTCCGCGCGAAGTGGCGACAAAAACCGTGTCGCCCGCAAATGTTAAATCTTTGTATTCCGCATCAGGCAATCCGCTCGAACGGTCAAAAATTTGTGTTTTTTTGGTTATTAAATCATAATTTTGAACACTTTCTTCATTCAACCACCATAATTTGCCTTTATGACAATAGAGTCGCAAAACTAAATTATCCACAAGTCCGTCATCAACGGT
>JBPOJO010000104.1:0-2701 GCA_052033485.1 Bacteroidota bacterium
GTTTGCTGTAATAAACCGCTGTCCAATAATACATTCCGTCAGGGCACGGAACTTTACTGTCGCGGAAAGTGCCGTCCCACCACTCCTCTTGTTTGATTTCTTCAAACACGGGAGCTTTTTTGTGATAAATCGTTTCGCCCCAACGATTGGTAATTTGCATTTCAAACTTAATCACGTGCGCACCAAAAACCTCAAAACGGTCGTTGATGCCGTCCCCGTCGGGCGTAAAACCTTCCGGAAACCAAATGCGCGGCGGGCAAGTTTCGGTTACTTTAATCGTGTCAAGATGAGTGCAGCCCAAATCGGTCGTTACGGTCAAAAAGTATGTACCTTCATTTTCCGTCCAAAGGGTATCGCGGCGCGAAATAATTTTGTCATTTTCATCTCGCCACACATAAAAATATAATGCCGTCGGGTCAGGCTCCGTCAGTTCGGGCATGAAAAATATTCTTTTTCGCTCATAATTCAATTTTTCGTCTTCATAACAAACGACGGTATCGGCGCGAAGCAAAGTGCGCGGATTTTTTTTGAAAGTAACCTTCGTACTTTGCGAATAAATACAATCACCTGTTGTGATGGTCAAAGTATAAGTTCCCGTCGAATCTACCGTGATAAAAGGACTTGTTTCGCCCGTATTCCACGAATATGTTGTGATTGGATTGCTGCTTTCAAAGCCGATTGTGCGCGATTCGCCTTCGCAAGCAAACATTTCTTTGTCAAATTTAAAAGGCGGCTCAACCAATAAAAGCACGGAATCCCAAGCGGTGCAATTATTCGCATCAAAAACTCTAACACTGTACCCCGTGATGTCTTCGGGAAAAACGGTGATACTTTTGTTTGTTTCGCCCGTATTCCAAAGGTAGCGCAAAGCCGTATTTCCCCCGTCTGCAACGACATCTAAGACAATCGGGTCGCCGACACAATGCGTGGAAGCGTTGTCAATATTGATTTTTATTTTGGGCGGAATATTTACGGTAATTTTCACCTCATCAATCGAATATTCGCACAATCCCGCTCCGTCTGTTTGCAAATAAACCGTTTCGGAGACCGTCGGGGTATATTCAAAAACCTCTTTATCGCTCAAAACCTCTTTGCTGCCGTCGGCAAGAATCCTGTACCAAAGATAAGCAGTTGTTTGACTTGCAAAACCCGAAAGTTTGACCTTATCGCCCAAACAAATCGCAATATCATCGCCGGCATCTGAAAAAGGTTGTCTTTCAAATTGAATAACGATAATATCGCTCGCAGAGCAGCCGGTTAATGTATTTTTGACCGTTACGGAGTAATATTTTTTGTCAAAAGAATTATGGTCGGCAAAAGAAGCTGTGTATTTTACATCTGTCCCCAAAACAACATCAAGTGTCGGATTGCCGGGGTAGAGCAGTTTCCATTCATAAGTTATGTTGCTGCCGGTGCCGTGCGAGGGGTCGTAAGCATTCAATTCGACGGTTTTATTTTGGCACAAAAGAATTTCACTGTTGGGTAAATTCACAAAAACGCGCTCGTGAAAATGAACTGTTTGCGAATCAAGCGAAAAACAGCCCGTTATCGGATTGCTCACGCGAAGCCAATAAACGCCTGAATTAGCGACTTTTACCTCCGTATTTCCGCTCGCAATATTATTCGACAAATCATTCAAAAACCACTCAATTTCCATTCCGTTCACTTCGCCCGAAGCCGTCAAAGTTACTACCGAATCGCATGAGCCTACACTTGCGTCGTGTCCCGTGATGTCTATGACGGGTTCGGGATTAAAAGTAATTTTCGCGGCATCTTCGACAAAACAGCCCGAAGGATTAAGCACACGAACTTTATATTCATACGCTCCGAGCGTGAAAACCGTTAATTTGTCGGCAGTTTCACACGTAATAACCGTGCCGTCTTTGTACCAAGAGTAGATTGCTCCCGCCGCATGACTTGCGTCTTTTGCATTCAAAATATACGCGCCCTCAGCCAAGCAAAAAACTTTATCATCGCCCAGATTGACGACGGGGGTAGGGTGAAAAGTGAGGTCTATGCTAAAAGTTTTTTCGCAGCCGCTCGCCTGTTCGCGCACAAGAACGCTGTATTTTCCGCTTTGATTGACAAAAACAGTCAAACTGTCGTTGTCAAAACCGGTGATGCCGGGACCCGACCAAGTTGTGTAATAGCTTGTTAAATTCGTTACGTTCAAATAAAGAGTATCTTTTTCTTGACAAGTGCCTTTTATTGCGTCATGCCCCGTTATACCTGCGAAGGGCGATTCGCGAAAAGTAACTTCGGCGATGCTCGTTGTTGCTGTACAGATATTGTAGCCGCCTGTTGTGTCTGTGATGACGGCATAATAGGCGTGTGTTTCGTTTGCGTGCATGAGGGAAAGCGTCGCATTTGTTTCGCCTGACATTGCAGTTCCGTCTTTGAACCATTGATAGGTAACTTTATTCAAATTATCCGCATGCGCCGCGTTAAGCGAAAAGGCTCCGCCGTCGACACATTTCACATAAGGACCGCCTAAATCTACTGTTTTTGGGTTTGAGAGCTTAAAATTTATAGAATCATATCTTGCGCAACCGGCAGCGTTAGTAATGGTTAAATAATATTTTCCTGACTTATTGACACGAAGTGTATCTAAATTTGCAGCCGATACCATTCCGCCGTCCGTTGCGGTTGACGTTGCCCAAAGATAGGTATGACCGGCAAGAAACGGGGCTGTTGTAATTGT
>JBPOJO010000329.1:0-4971 GCA_052033485.1 Bacteroidota bacterium
AAATGAATTACATCAAAAAAGAGCAAGCCGAAGGGCGACTCGTTGCCATGATGGGCGACGGCACTAACGACGCTCCCGCGCTTGCTCAAGCCGATGTCGGTGTAGCCATGAACAGCGGGACACAAGCAGCAAAAGAGGCAGGAAACATGACGGACTTAGATAATGACCCGACTAAACTGATTGAAATTGTGGAAATCGGAAAACAATTGCTCATGACAAGAGGGAGTTTGACCACATTCAGTATCGCAAACGATGTGGCAAAATATTTTGCCATTATCCCTGCCCTTTTTATTCAATCAGTGCCCGAAATGCAAGCACTCAACATCATGAAGTTGCACAGTCCGGAAAGTGCGGTGCTTTCCGCCGTCATTTTTAACGCTTTAATCATTCCTTTACTCATTCCGTTAGCTCTCAAAGGTATAGCCTATAAACCAATCGGCGCAAGCGAACTTTTAAGGAATAATCTTCTTCTTTACGGCATCGGAGGGGTCATTGTCCCTTTTATCGGCATTAAACTTATTGATATTTTTATTTCACTTTTTCTCTGAAATTCAAGATGAATAATTTTCTTTCGGCTCTTCGCCTGACCGCTGTTTGCGCTTTCCTTTTTTGCGGCGTTTATGTTTTTTTGTTGCTTGCCGCTGCAAAATTCTCTACCGATAACGGTAAAGGTTTGCTCGTTATGCAAAATGAAAAAAAATTCTATCTGCTTGTCGGACAATCATTTACATCACTCAAATACTTCTTTGCAAGACCCTCCGCCGTCAATTTTGATGCGGCAAGTTCGGGCGGAAGCAATTACGGAACTAACAACCCGACGCACATTGCGGAAGTAAAAAAACGTGCCGATGACTTTTTAAAAATTCACCCGCATCTCGCTCCGCAGCAAATCCCGTCCGAAATGCTGACCGCAAGCGGAAGCGGTTTAGACCCGCATATCTCTGTGGAGGCTGCAAAAATTCAAATCAAAAGAATTGCGCAGGAAAGGAAATTGACCGAAAAAACTTTGCTGCAAATCATTGAAAAACATACGGAAAAACCGCTTTTTAATCTTTTTGGGACTGAAAAAGTAAATGTTCTTCTGCTGAATTTAGAACTTGATGCGCTTCGTTAATTCCCTTTTGTGGAATGACTTGCGTACACTTTCGGCTTAACAAGGCTGTATTTTTTTTCATTAAAACGAGAATTAAACAATGGGACAATTTAAAAATTCACTTTTATATTGTCCGATTACTTATTTAAACGTTCTCGTTTCACAATTTACGCTGTTTTTTTATGAAATATTTTGAAGACAAAAGAAAAACGCCCGATGATTTTTTGAACATGATTAAAAAATCTCGGCGAGGTAAATTTAAAATTTATATCGGCATGAGTGCCGGTGTTGGAAAAACTTACCGAATGTTGCAAGAAGCGCACAGTTTGCTTGCCAACGGCATTGATATTAAAATCGGACTTGTTGAAACTCATCAAAGAGCCGAAACCCTTGCGCTTTTGGCAGGATTGCCGCTTATTCCCCCGCGAAAACTTTTTTACAAAGGAAAAGAATTGCTTGAAATGGATTTGCAAGCTATTCTTAATATGCGCCCCGAAGTAGTTATCGTCGACGAACTCGCCCACAGCAACATTGAGGGGAGCAAAAATCCAAAAAGATGGCAAGATGTTTTTGATATTTTGAACGCAGGTATTAATGTCATTTCTGCCGTCAATATTCAACATATTGAAAGTTTGAACGAAGAAGTTTTGCACATCACGGGCATTGAAGTCAAAGAACGAATCCCCGACAGCGTCCTCAATGAAGCTGACGAAGTTGTGAACATTGACCTCACCGCCGATGAACTCATTTTGAGATTAAAAGACGGTAAAATTTATGCCCGTGATAAAATTCAAATTGCTCTCAATAATTTTTTTCAAAGTGAAAAAATTTTACAATTAAGGGAATTAGCCCTCAAAGAAGTTGCCTCGCAAGTTGAGCGAAAAGTGGATACCGAAATCACGAAGCATTACATGCTGAGAGCTGAAAAATTTCTCGTTTGCATCAATACAAATGAAGAAATTGCTAAAAATATCATACGAAAAACCGCACGAATTGCTAATTTTTACAACTGCAAATGGTTTCTTCTTTATGTGCAGACGGGAAGCGAAGCGGACGATAAAATTCCGCTTGACAAACAAAGGCATTTAATCAACAATTTTAAACTTGCTTCTGAACTCGGCGCGGAAATCATTAAAAAATCTGCCGACAGCATTTCCGATGAAATCATTAAGCAAGCTATTGAAAAAAAAGTAACTTCTGTTTGCATCGGAAAATCTAATCAATCATTTTTGAAGTCTATTTTTCCGAACGGAACGACGCAACAACTGCTCAAAAAAATGTACAATTTAGACATTGACCTAATTATTTTAGCCTAATGAACACCAAAAGTAAATTAAGAATTGCGGTCGGATTTTTGATTTTTTTAATCCTCTTGCTTACACTTCTTGCCGTAAGCCAAGTAAAATCCATCGCCGACGCGACCGACAATATCTTAAAGGATAACTACCAAAGTTTAGAATACACGAATATAATGGTGAATATGTCTGATAAAATTTTGACTGACACCACTTTGAATTCTGCTTTTGAAACATACATTCAAAAACAACAAAATAACATCACCGAAATCGGCGAAGCGGAACATTCCTTGCGCTTAGCCAAAAGTTATGAATATTTATTGATAAAAAACAACAAAGAATATTGGATTGCGCAGATGAAAGATGCTTTGTTTGAAATTGCATCTTTGAATATGAATGCTATTCAAGAAAAAAGTATGATTGCGCAGCAAACAAGCCAAAAAGCTAAAATTTGGATTTTTTTTATCGGCTTACTTTGTACGTTTTTTGCCTTGTTTATTCTGTGGGCATTGCCGAACTATATCACTGTTCCCGTCAAAAAACTGACGGAGAGCATTTTACAAATTGCCGAAAATAATTACACGCAGAGAGTAAATTTTGAACAAGGAAGCGAATTTCAATCGCTTGCCCTCGCTTTTAATGCGATGGCGGAAAAACTTGATGAATACAACAACAGCAACATGGCTAAGTTTTTTTCTGAAAAAAAGCGTTTGGAAGCCTTAGTGGACAATATGCAAGACCCTATTTTAGGTATTGACGAAAATAAAAATATTATTTTAGCGAACCAAGCTGCCTGCGCTGTTACGGGACGCGAAAAAGACGAACTCTTGCAATTTTCCCTCACAAAACTTGCCGACGAAAATGATTTGTTAAGCAATCTTTGCAATTTGCTTGAAAACAAAGAGGAGCAAGAAAATAATGAAGTGATTAAAATTTACGCAGACGGGCGCGAAAGTTTTTTTGAAAAAAAAATCATTACAGTTCTTGCGCAAATCAGCGAATTGCAGAGCAAAAAAGCCATCGGGCATTTCATTTTTTTGCGAAATGTTACAGCATATAAAGAAATGGATACCGCAAAAACAAATTTTATGGCTGTCATTTCGCATGAATTTAAAACTCCGATTGCCTCCATAAAAATGGGTTTAAATCTGCTTCTTAATAAGCAAACAGGAAAACTAAATTCAGAGCAAAAAACTTATATATCAGGGATTTCGGACGATGTTGAGCGATTGCTTTCCATTACATCTGAGCTTGTCAAGATAGCACAAATTGAGTCGGGAAACATTCTTTTTGCACCGAATGATGTTTTTTTGCCCGATATTATAGCTGACGCGGTTGAATCTTGTAAAGTACAAGCGCAGGCGAGAAATATTGAAATAGCATTTTCTAAAAATTCTTGCCGATACATGGTGAATGTTGACCGCGATAAACTCATTTGGGTTTTAGTAAATGTCATTCAGAATGCCGTCAGATATTCCTACAATGATTCTAAAATTGAGCTTGGTTGCAAAAAAGCGGGCAATCAATGTTTGATATTTGTCAAAGATACGGGACCGGGAATAGCCAAAGAATTTCAAGAGAAGATTTTTGAAAAATATTTTCGGGTTCCCGGTAATATTTACGAGGGAACGGGATTAGGTTTATCCATTTGCAAGCAACTTTTACTTCGTCAAGGCGGCGATATTTATGTTGAAAGTGATTTAGGCAAAGGCTGTATTTTTTGGATAGCAGTAGAATCGGGAATCAAAAAACAGACAGAATTTGACGAAAATTAGTTTTAAAGCTGTTTAGTTTAGCGTTGATACTCAATCGGAAAGACGAAATTTGCGAAAAATATATAGTTCCTAACGGAACAAAAAAGAGCAGGGGAGCATTTTTCTACCAATATCAAGTGCCTAACGGCACAAAATACGCCTTTAGGCGTTGTATATTGGTAGAAAGTCGTCATCTCTTTTTACCCAATGAGGGAGTCCGAAAAGCATGTTTTAAATTTTGCAAACCAAATATAATTTTGTCAGTTGTCTTTTTAGCCTCAAAGATGAATTTTTTTGACAGAAATTGCCTCAAAACCATCATTTTTTCTCTGATGAAATGCTCAAAAACGGAAATAACAAAATTTTATTTGGCTTTAATTTTCCTGAATTGACTTTTCGGACACACTCAAAAAAGAGCGGGGGAGCATTTTTCCTACCAATATCAAGTGCCTAACGGCACAAAATACGCCTTTAGGCGTTGTATATTGGTAGAAAGTCGTCATCTCTTTTTACCCAATGTCCCGTTAGGGACTGCATATTTTTGTCTTTTTTTTTCCCAATCCTTAACTAAACAACATTTTTGGCAAAATGCAGAATTGATAGAAAATTATGCTATTTTTGTAAAAAAAATTAATTATGGAAAACGCGAGAAGAGTTTTATTTCCTTACGGGGTGAGTAATTTAGAAAAACTTTCAACGGGTAACTATGTTTTTGTTGATAAAACAGATTTTATTGAAAAAATAGAATATTCGGGGGAGTCATATATAGCTTTTCTGCGTCCTCGCCGTTTCGGAAAAAGTTTGTTTTTGTCCGTTTTGGAATATTATC